>JBLMVY010000284.1:0-4881 GCA_050256935.1 Candidatus Levyibacteriota bacterium
CGGTGAACGTGACGACCTCGCAGCCGTAGGTGTCCTGCAGCCACTTGAGGATCACCGACGTGTCGAGGCCGCCGGAGTACGCGAGAACAACTTTCTTGGTGGTCATGGGGTCAGAGGCGTGATACGGGCACGACAGTGAGGGAAGGGAGGAAGCCGCGCCCGTATTGCGGCTTCGCACCCGGTTCAGTCGATCTTGAGGCCGATCTTGCGGATCACCGGCGCCCACTTGTCGGTCTCGCCCTTGACCAGGGCGCCGAACGCTTCGGGCGTGCCGCCGACCAGGTCGAAGCCCAGACGGTGCATCCGGGTGACGACGTCGGGGTCCGCGAGGATCGCGTTGATCTCGGCATTGAGGCGCGTGACGATGGCCTTCGGGGTCGCGGCCGGAACCATGACGCCGTTCCAGGCGAGCACCTCGAATCCCGGATAGCCCGATTGCGCGATGGACGGGATGTTCGGGAACAGCGCGAAAGGCTTGGCCGTGGTGACGGCGATCGCACGCAGCTTGCCGGCGTCGATCTGCGGCTGCAGCGGCTGCATGACGGCGAACATCATCTGCGTGTCGCCCTTGATCGTCGCGGTGACGGCCGGCGGAGACCCGTTGAACGGGATGTGCACGACGTCGATCCCGGCGAGCTGCTTGAAGAGCTCCATGCACAGGTGCGACGAGCTGCCGTTGCCCACCGACGCGTAGTTGAGCTTGCCCGGATGCGCCTTCGCATACGCGACGAGCTCGGCCAGGTTGTGCACCGGCAGCTCGGCGTTGACGACCAGCACGTTGGGCTGGCTGGTCGTGGTGATCACCGGCGCGAGGTCGCGGCCGACGTCGTAGGGGAGCTTCTGCAGCAGCGGGGCGAACGACAGCGGGCCGTTGAACGCAAGCAGCATCGTGTAGCCGTCCGGCGCGGCATGGGCGACCTCGGCGGTGGCGACGGTGCCGCCGGCGGCGGGCTTGTCCTCGACGACCACTGGCTGGCCGAGCCGGGTCGAGAGCTTGTCGGCGATGGCGCGGCCCAGCACGTCGATCGAGCTGCCGGCGGGCGCCGACATCAGGAAGCGGATCGGTCGATCGGGCCAGCTCTGGGCCGCGGCGGACGTGGCCGTCAGCGCCGCGAATGCGAGCGCGAGAATCGATCGTGTGAGCATGATGGCACTCCGGTTGATGGTCGTTGCGGGAAGCGGCCGGGGCGGCGCGGGCAGGCGGGTCAGGCGGCGACCCGGCCGCAGACCAGGTACTCGAGCAGCGCCTTCTGCGCATGCAGGCGGTTCTCGGCCTCGTCCCAGACGACGCTCTGCGGACCGTCGATGACGTCCGCCGCGACCTCCTCGCCGCGGTGGGCGGGCAGGCAATGCATGAACAGCGCGTCGGCCTTCGCCATGCGCATCATCTCGGCGTCGACCTGCCAGTCGGCGAAGGCGCGCAATCGCGCATCGTTCTCGGCCTCGAAACCCATGCTCGTCCAGACGTCGGTGGTCACGAGGTCGGCATCGCGGGCGGCGTCCATTGGGTCGGCGAAGCTCTCGCAGCGGTCCGCGATTTCCGCAGGCAGCGCACTGCGGTCGATCTCGTAGCCCGCGGGCGAGCTGACGCGGATGTGGAAATCGAGCACCGCCGCGGCCTGCAGCCAGCTCGTCAGCATGTTGTTCGCGTCGCCGATCCATGCGACCGTCCGTCCCCCGATCGCGCCCCGGTGCTCGATGTACGTGTAGACGTCGGCGAGGATCTGGCAGGGATGGTGCTCGTTGGTGAGGCCGTTGATCACCGGAACGCGCGAATGCGCAGCGAAGCGCTCGATGATGTCCTGCCCGAAGGTGCGGATCATCACCACGTCGACCATCCGCGAGATGACCCGCGCCACGTCCTCGATCGGCTCGCCGCGCGAGAGCTGGGTGTCGTGCCGGTTCAGGTTGATCGCGATCCCGCCCAGCTGGTTCATCCCGGCCTCGAATGAAACGCGGGTGCGCGTCGAGGCCTTCTCGAAGACCATCGCGAGCGTACGGTCGCGCAGCGGCTGGTAGACCTCGTAGCGCTTGAACCGCTCCTTGATCCAGCGGGTTCGTGCGAACAGATGCTCGAGCTCGTCGCGGGAGAAGTCGCGAAACTGCAGGAAGTGCCTGGGTGCCGTCACGGCCATCGGATGCGCTGCGGCAGACCGCGCCGCGGATACGCGTCAAATCAAAAGTTTAGCACGCAGCCACCCGGCTGCCCCCGGGGTCCCGGCCGGCGATCAGAATGCGGTCGCGACCGGCATCCTTGGCGTGGTAGAGGGTCCGGTCGGCGACTTCCAGAAGCTCCGGCATCGTCGTGCCGTCGTCCCCGAGCACCGAGATTCCCGCCGAGAACGTGAATCCGCCCAGCGACTGCCCGTTCCACTGCACCCGAAGATCGCGCAGGCGCGCAGCGAGGCTCGCGAGCGCCTTCGCGGCGCCGGCGCCGTTGGCATCCGGCAGCACGATGCAGAATTCCTCGCCGCCGTAGCGGCACACGATGTCGGCGGGGCGCAGCGACATCGGCAGCACGCGGCCGATCTCGCGCAGGACGAGGTCGCCGGCCGGATGGCCGTAGCGGTCGTTCACCTGCTTGAAATGGTCGAGATCGACCAGCGCCAGCGCCAGCGGGCTGCCGCGGCGCAGCGCCGCGGCGATCAGTCCGGGCGCGACCGAGTCGAGGTAGCGGCGATTGAACAGCTGGGTCAGCGGATCGTGCACGGCCTCGACCGCGAGCTGCGCCTGCAGCGCCTCGATCTGGATCATCTTGTGCTGCAGGTCCGAATTGAGGCGCTCGAGCTCGCGATTGGCGCGCTCGATCTCCATCCGCTGCGTCAGCGCGCGATCCCGCTCGTCGCGGGCATGCGACAGCTCGTGCTCGACGCGCAGCAGGTAGTACTTGGCGCTCGCCCGATGCGACAGGCGTTGCGTCTGCGCGCGCAGCAGCTCGCGCGCGCAGGCGTAGGCGGCCGCGTGGTCCCCGCGCTCCGCATGCCGCTGGGCGAGCCGGTCCCAGGCCTTGCACTCGACGGGAAGGTACTTGCCGCGCCGCGCAGCGTCGGCGGCGGCCTCGAGCCGTGCGATCGCGTCGCCGGCGGCGCCCTGCGCATCGGCGACGACGGCGTCGGCCCAGCGACTGTGGACCTCGTTGAAACCGCCCGGAAAGTCGGCGTAGATCGCGCGCGCGGTCGTGGCGCACTGCACGGCGTCGGCGATGCGTCCGTTGCGCGCATAGATCTCCGCGGCGATCGCGAGATAGTGGTTCTGCGCGGCACGGCGTGTCGCCGCTGGCGCGGCCGCGAGCATCTGGTCGACGGTCGCCAGCGCGCGGGCGTCGTCGCCGATGCCCACCAGCGCCTCGGCGAGGTTCGAGCGCGCGAACATGGCGACCTGCGGGTTGTCGAACTGCGCCAGCTCGGCGAGGGCCGCTTCCGCCAGCTCGCGCGCGGGCTCGTAGTCGCCGACGGTCACCAGCGCCGCGGCGAGGTTGGACATGACCGTCGGGTGCTGCGGCGATGGCGGCGCGAGGCGCAGCGCCTCCAGCGCCTCGTACAGGTACCGGATCGCGCCGGCGAGGTCGTCGGTGAAATAGTGCGCGGCGCCGATGGCATTGAGCAGCCAGAAGCGATCCTCGGGCGGAAGGATCTGCTGCGCCTCGGGATAGAGGGACAGCAGCCGGTCGCGCGCGGCGGCCGCCGCGCGCTCGACGATGGCGAGCCGGGCCGACGCGATCTCGGCGAGCAGCATCCCTCGCCGGTCGCCCAGGCCCTCGAAGCCATCGCGGGCGAGCGCAATCCACGTGCGCGCGTCGAGCGGTGTCGCGGTGAAGAACAGGTGGTGGTAGGCGATCGTCAGGGCCGACCAGGCGCGCAGGCGCGGATCCTCGGGTGCGCCGGCCTCGGTGAAGGTGAGCGCGCGAGCGTAGGCGCGCTCCGGCTCGCGGAAGTGCTGCGCCCACAGCAGTGCGGCGGTGTCGCTGGCCATGCCCGTCAGTTGGCCGCCGTCGCTGCCGTGAGGGGCGCCGCGGGCGTCGTCGCCGCTCGCGATCCCCAAGCTATAATCGGGGTCCATTGACTGGCCAGCCCCACCGCTCCGGCGATGCAGTGCCGTCCGGGCACGAGCATTCCGATGTCGTGCTGTGGGGAGTGACGACGTCCGGACGCAGGTTTCGGCCAGGCGACTGGGCCGAGCGCCTCGCCGGCCTGACGGCCAGCTTCGGCCACGACCAGAAGATCGTCTATTCGCCGCTGGTGCGCCCCGTCCTCGTCGGCACGTCGAAGGCGCTGATCATCGGGCGCGAGCTCGCCTTGCTTGCGCCGCGCCTTCATCGCTTCTATCTCGATTTCGCGCACGACAACGGACTCCAGATAGCCTTCGTTCCCGGGGCGCTCGCGGCGCCGCAGGCGCTGGTCGCACCGCAGGCGCCGGTCGCGCCGCTTTCGGCGATGCGCGAGGAGCCGCATGAACCGGTCTGAGACATCGGACGGCGCAGCCCGGCACGTCGGCGCGGCGCATCACAAACGATCAGGGCGCCCTCGAGAGGCGCCCTGTCGTCGAATGCGCCGCAGCGTCGCCGGCTAGGGCATCGCCTTGATCGCCTGCGCCAGCCGCGACTTGGTGCGCGAGGCCAGATTCTTGTGGACGATCTTCTTGTCGGCGATCCGGTCGATGACGGCCTGGGACTGGCGCATCTCGGCCGTCGCTGCGGTCTTGTCGCCTGCGGTGATCGCCTTCTTTACCTTCTTGACCGCGGTGCGCAATGCCGACTTGAGACTGGCGTTGCGTTGTCGCGTCGCCTCTGCCTGCCGGGCGCGCTTGCGGGCCTGCGCCGTGTTGGCCATGAATGATGATCCTTGGTCGAATTGATGCAGCGGGTCGCTGCGCGGCCGGCCC
>JBLMVY010000285.1:0-3580 GCA_050256935.1 Candidatus Levyibacteriota bacterium
TCCGCAAGGTCCTGCCGCCGATGTCGCAGACCGAGCGCGAGGCTCTGGAGGCGGGGACCGTGGGCTGGGACGGGGATCTCTTCTCGGGCAAGCCGGCGTGGCAGCGCCTGCTGTCGATCGAGCGCACGAAGCTGACGCCCGAGGAGCAGCATTTCCTCGACCACGAGGTCG
This sequence comes from Candidatus Levyibacteriota bacterium, assembly GCA_050256935.1. Classification (GTDB taxonomy): domain Bacteria; phylum Pseudomonadota; class Gammaproteobacteria; order Burkholderiales; family Casimicrobiaceae; genus VBCG01. Next base: position 172 of record JBLMVY010000285.1, read on the forward strand.
AGACGCTGTGCGCGATGGTGTCCGACTGGGAGACGACCAACGTCTACAAGGACCTGCCGCCCAGCGTCTGGCAGTACATCAAGGACAACGGCTTCCTGGGGATGATCATCCCCAAGGCCTATGGCGGCCTCGGCTTCTCCGCCTACGCGCATTCGCAGGTGATCACCAAGCTGTCGACGCGCAGCGGCACCGTCGCGGTGACCGTCCTGGTGCCCAATTCGCTGGGGCCCGGCGAGCTGCTGCTGCACTACGGCACCGACGAGCAGAAGCGCCGCTACCTGCCGCGTCTCGCGCGGGGGCTCGAGATCCCCTGTTTCGCGCTCACCAACCCGCAGGCAGGCTCGGACGCCGCCTCGATCCCGGACTGGGGCATCGTGTGCTGGGGCGAGCACGAGGGGCGGCGCACGCTCGGACTGCGCGTCACCTGGGACAAGCGCTACATCACGCTGGGCCCGGTCGCGACGCTGCTGGGCCTCGCGTTCCGCGCCTACGACCCCGAGCACCTCGTCGGCGAGCGCGAGGACATCGGCATCACCTGCGCGCTGATCCCGACCACGCATCCTGGCGTCAACATCGGGCGGCGGCACATGCCGCTCAACGCCGTGTTCCAGAACGGCCCGAACTGGGGTCGCGACGTGTTCATTCCGATGGACTGGGTGATCGGTGGCCAGCCGATGCTCGGTCGCGGCTGGCGGATGCTGATGGAATGCCTGGCCGCCGGTCGCGGCATCTCGCTGCCGTCGTCGAACACCGGCATGGCCAAGCTCGCAGTGCGCACGACCGGCGCCTACGCGCGGGTGCGCACGCAGTTCAAGACCGCCATCGGCCGCTTCGAGGGCATCGAGGAGGCGCTCACGCGCATGGGCGGCAACCTCTACCTGATGGACGCCGCGCGGATGCTGACCGCGACCATCGTCGACCAGGGCGAGAAGCCCGCCGTGCTCTCGGGCATCGCCAAGCTGCACATCACCGAACGCAACCGGCAGGTGATCAACGATGCGATGGACATCGCCGGCGGCAAGGGCATCTGCATGGGCCCGTCGAATTTCCTCGGCGCCGCCTACATGCAGATGCCGGTGTCGATCACCGTCGAAGGCGCGAACATCCTGACGCGCAGCCTGATCGTCTTCGGCCAGGGCGCGATCCGCTGCCATCCCTACGTGCTGCACGAAATGGCAGCCACCCGGGCGCCCGACAGCGGCAAGGCGGTGCGTCTGTTCGACGCAGCGCTGTTCGGCCATCTGCGTTTCGGATTGCGCAACATCGCGCGCACCCTGGTCATGGGCTTCACCGGGTCGCATTTCGTGCGCATCCCGGTCGACGTGGCGCCGGAGACCCGGCGCTACTACCAGCAGCTGACGCGCTTCTCCGCCGCACTCGCCTTCCTCGCCGACATCTCGATGGGCACCCTGGGTGGGGCGCTCAAGCGCAAGGAGAAGCTGTCCGCGCGCCTGGGCGACGTGCTGTCGCTGCTCTACCTGTGCTCGGCGACGCTGTGGCGCTACGAGCAGGACGGCCGCAAGCCCGAGGATGCGCCGCTGATGCACTGGGCAATCTGGGATGCGATGTTCAAGGCGCAGAACGCCATCGAGGGGGTGATCTCGAACTTCCCCAATCGCGCGATCGCCGCGGTGATGTGGCGGGTCGTGTTCCCGCTCGGGCGGCCCTATGAGGTGCCGTCCGACCGCCTCGGCCACGAGGTCGCGAAGATCCTGCTCGCACCGTCGGCGGCCCGCGACCGCCTGGTCGGCGGGATGTTCATCGGCGATCCCGGCGAGCCGGTGGGATTGCTGGAGCGGGCGCTGGGCTTCACGGTCGAGGCGGAGCCGCTGGAGCGCAAGCTCAAGGAGGCGCTGCGCGACAGGAAGGTCGATGCGAGGCTCGCGCCCGGCGAAGATCCTGGCCGCTTGGTCGAGCGCGCGGTGGCCGCCGGGGTCCTCACGCCATCGGAAGCGGCGGTGCTCGCCACCCAGCGCGACCTGGTCGCGCGGGTGGTCCGGGTCGACGACTTCGCGCAGGACCTCGGCACGTCGCTGCTCGAGCAGGATCGCGCCGGCTTCGGGCGGCCGCCGATCACCGCGCCCGCGCCGGCGAACCACGCGCAAGGACGCGCGGTCGCGAACGAAGGCTTCCTGTGAGCCCACGACGCTCCGGCTTTGCGCTGGCGACGCCGCCCGGGATCGCGACCCCGGCCGCGCCCGCGCAGCTTGCCTCCACATGAAGCCCGTCTATATCGTCGACGGCGCACGCACGCCGTTTCTCAAGGCGCGCAACCGCCCCGGCCCGTTTGCCGCCTCGGATCTCGCCGCCGATGCGGGTCGCGCGCTCCTGCTGCGGCAGCCGTTCCTGCCCGCCGACCTCGACGAGGTGATCCTCGGCTGCGCAGCGCCGGCGCCCGACGAGGTGAACATCGGGCGCGTCGTCGCCCTGCGCATGGGCTGCGGCCACAAGGTCCCGGGGTGGACCGTCATGCGCAACTGCGCCTCCGGCATGCAGGCGATCGATTCGGCGATCGACTCGATGCGTGCGGGCCGCTCGAACCTCGTGCTGGCCGGCGGCGTCGACGCCCTGTCCCGCGCCCCGCTGCTGTTCTCCGACGCGATGGTCGGATGGCTCGCGAGCTGGTACGCGGCAAAGACGCTCGGCCAGCGTGCCGCGCTGGCGGCGCAATTCCGGTTGCGCCACCTCGCGCCGGTGATCGGCCTGATGAAGGGCCTGACCGATCCGGTGGTCGGCCTGCTGATGGGGCAGACGGCGGAAAACCTCGCCTGGCGCTTCGGCATCACCCGCGCCGAGATGGATGCGTACTCGGCGCGCAGCCATGAGCGCGTGCTTGCCGCCCAGCGCGACGGGCGCTTTGGCGACGAGATCGTCGCGCTCTATGACCGCGAGGGCATCGTCCATCCCGCCGACGACGGCGTGCGCGAGGATTCGACGCCGGAGAATCTCGCGCGGCTGAGGCCGTTCTTCGACCGCAAGTACGGCAATGTCACCGCCGGCAACAGCTCGCAGGTGACCGACGGTGCGGCGTGGGTGGTCCTGGCCACCGAGGAGGCCTTGCACGAGCACGGGCTCGAGCCTCGCGGACGCATCGTCGACACCCAATGGGCGGCACTCGACCCCGCGCAGATGGGACTCGGACCCGTGCATGCGGCCACGCCCCTGCTGGCGCGCAATGGCATGCGGCTGGCCGATGTCGACGCCTGGGAGGTCAACGAGGCCTTCGCCGCCCAAGTCATCGCCTGCCTGCGCGCCTGGGAGAGCGACGAGTTCTGCCGCGACGAGCTCGGGCTGCCGGGCGCCCTGGGGACGATCGACGCCGGCCGCCTCAACGTCGACGGCGGGGCAATCGCGCTGGGGCATCCGGTCGGCGCGTCGGGAACGCGGATCGTGCTGCACCTGCTGAACG
>JBLMVY010000286.1:0-20065 GCA_050256935.1 Candidatus Levyibacteriota bacterium
GCGCTGGTCGTGCGCAGCGAAGGGGCGGTGCAGAGCCTGGACGATCTGCGGCGCATGGTCGTCGTCCAGCGCGCCGAGGGGCCGGTGCTCCTCGGCGACGTGGCCGCGGTGCACACCGGCGAGCTCACCCGCTACGGCGCCGTCACCCGCGACGGCCGCGGCGAGGCGGTCGAGGGCATCGTCGTCGGGCTGCGCGGCGCCAACGCCGGCGCGGTGGTGGGCGCGGTGCGCGCGCGGCTCGCGCAACTCCAGTCGAGCCTGCCGCCCGGCGTGCGCATCGACGTGTTCTACGACCGCAGCGCACTGATCGAGCGTGCGGTAGGCACGGTGTCGCGGGCGCTGCTCGAAGCGACGGTGCTGGTCGTCGTGCTGCTGCTGCTGTTCCTCGCCGACCTGCGCGCGGCGCTGGTGGTCGCGCTCACCCTGCCGCTGTCGGCGCTGATCACCTTCCTGCTGATGCGCATGTTCGGGCTCAGCGCGAACCTGATGAGCCTGGGCGGCCTCGCGATCGCCATCGGCATGCTGGTGGACGCCGCGGTGGTCGTCGTCGAGAACACCGTGAGCGCGCTCGATCCGCAGGCGCGCGGCGCGCGGCTGCCGCGACTGCATCGCGTCTACCGCGCCACGCGCGAGGTCGCCACGCCGGTGACGGCGGGCATCGTGATCATCTGCCTCGTGTTCCTGCCGCTGCTCACGCTGCAGGGCCTCGAGGGCAAGCTGTTCGGCCCGGTCGCGCTGGCCATCGTGTTCGCGCTGTCGGGATCGCTGCTGCTGTCGCTGACCGTGATCCCCGTCCTGGCGTCGATGCTGCTGCGCGAGCGCCACCACGCCGAGCCCTGGGTGATGCGCTGGCTGGAGCGTGGCTACACGCCGCTGCTCGACTGGGCGCTCGCCCACCCGCGCAAGATCGTGGCGGGCGCATTCGCCGCGCTCGCGATCGGCGTCGCCGCCTACCTCGGCGTGGGCAAGACCTTCATGCCGACGATGGACGAAGGCGACGTCCTGGTGCAGCTGCTGAAACTGCCCTCGGTGAGCCTCGAGGCCAGCCGCGACCAGGATCTCGCGATCGAGCGGGCACTGAAGGCCGAGGTCCCGGAGATCGAGCACATCGTCGCGAGGCTCGGCTCGGACGAGCTCGGGCTCGATCCCATGGGCCTCAACGAGACCGACATGTTCCTCCAGCTCAAGCCGCGCGATCAGTGGCGCAGCGCGAGCGAGGAGGCGCTGATCGGCAGCATCCGCACGGTGCTCGAGCGCTTTCCGGGCATCGAGTCGGGCTTCACCCAGCCGATCGAGATGCGCGTGTCCGAGATGCTGACCGGCAGCCGCGGCGACGTCGCCATCAAGGTCTTCGGACCCGACCTCGCGACCATCGGGACGCTCGCGCAGCGCATCGCCGCGGCGATCGGCAAGGTGCCGGGCAGCCAGGACCTGCTCGTGCAGTCCAACGAGGGCGTCGAGTACCTGCGCCTGCGCGTCGACGCGCAGGCGGCCGGGCGGCTGGGGCTCAGCGTGACCGCGGTGCAGGACGAGCTGCGCGGGCAGCTCGAAGGGATTTCGGCCGGCCAGGTCATCCAGCCCGGACGCAGGCTGCCGATCCAGGTGCGCGGCGAGCCCGGCCTGCGCCAGGATGCCGCGCGCTTCGAGCGCCTCGCGCTTGCAGGCGGCGATCGGCGCGAGGCGCCGCTGCAGTCGATCGCACGCGTCGAGCGGGGCAGCGGCCCGGTCAAGGTCAGCCGCGAGAGCGGCTCGCGCTTCGCGCTGGTGCAGGCCAACGTCACGGGCCGCGACCTGGTCGGGTACGTCGAGGACGCCAGGGCTGCCGTCGCCCGCGACGTGCCGCTGCCGCCCGGCTACCACGTCGAGTGGGGGGGCCAGTTCGAGAACCAGCAGCGCGCCGCCGCGCGGCTCGCGCTGGTGGTTCCCGTCGCGCTCGGCCTGATCTTCGTCGTGTTGTTCTTCACCTTCGGCTCGCCGCGGCAGGCGCTGCTGATCCTCGCCAACGTGCCCTTCGCGCTGGTCGGCGGCGTCGTTGCGCTGTGGCTGACCGGTCAGTACATGTCGGTGCCCGCCGCGGTCGGCTTCATCGCCCTGCTCGGCATCGCGGTGCTCAACGGCCTGGTGCTGGTCGGCCATTTCAACCAGCTGCACGAGCAGGGGCTGCCGATCGCCCGCGTGGTGCGCGAGGGCGCGCTGCGGCGGCTGCGGCCGGTGATGATGACCGCGAGCATCACCGCCTTCGGTCTGGTCCCGCTGCTGCTTGCGCAGGGCCCCGGCTCGGAGATCCAGCGCCCGCTGGCCGTGGTCGTCGTGGGCGGTCTCATCACCTCGACCGCCCTGACGCTGCTGTTGCTGCCGGTGCTGTTCCGGCGTTTCGCCCGCTGACCAGGCGCCGATCGGAGTCCCCATGGAGCTGCAAAGACTGCTGCTGGAATGCTCGCCCGCGCTCGAGGACGCGCTGGTCGAGTGCCTGCTGGAGAACGACCCGCCGCTGCCCGGATTCACCGTCCAGCACGGCGATGGCCACGGCAGCGATTTCGAGCACGCCAGCCTGCGCGAGCGCGTGCGCGGGCGGATCGCACGCAGCGTGCTCAGCATGGTGTTGCCCGCCGAGCGCGTCGCCGAAGTGCTCGCCCAGTTGCGCGCACGGCTCGCCGGCGCCGACGTCCGCTGGATCACCCAGCCGGTGCACGATCACGGAACGCTGACATGACCCATGACACTACGCCCCGCGCCGCGTCGCGACGCCGCATCGGCATGCGTAACCGCGCAGCACCCGCGCGCAGGTCGGCCCCGATGACGCCGGCCCTGCTGCTGGCCTGCGCGATCTGCGCGGCAGCCGTGCCGGCGCCAGCACTCGCGCAGTCGCCGCCGCGCAGCTTCCTGCCGCCCGACCAGCTCGTCGAGCGGGCGATCGCCGATGCTCCGCTGTCGCGTTCGGCCGCCCGCCAGCAGGATCAGGCTGCCGCCGAGGCCCGGGTGCTGGAGCGCGGGCCCTACGAAACCGAGCTCACCGTCATCCCGCAGCAGCGGCGCGTGGACGGCGGCACGAACTACCGCGAGCTCGAAGCCCAGCTCACCCGCCGCGTGCGCCTGCCCGGCAAGCAGCGCATGGACGGCGAGATCGGCGCGCTGGGCAGCCACGTCGCGGGCCTGCGCCTTGCCGACGCGCATCACCAGGGCGCGCGCCTGCTGCTGCGCGACTGGATGGCCTGGCTGCGCCAGGCCGAGCGCGCACGCCTCGTCGCGGAGCAGCTCGAGCTCATGGCCCAGGACCGGGACGCGATTGCGACGCGCGTGCGCCACGGCGATGCCGCGCAGCGCGACCTCGACCTCGCCGACGCGGGACTCGCCCGCCTGCGGGCCGACTCGCTTGCGGCGGGCGCGATGCGCGACGAGGCGCAACGCGTGCTGCAAGGCGAGTTCCCGCAACTTCCCCTGCCGCAGCGGGTACCCGAGATTCCCGTGCCGGCGCCGCTGGCCGACCCCGCAAGCTGGACGCAGCGCATCGTCGCGCGCAGCCACGAAATCGCTGCGACCGACGCCGAGGCCCTGCGCCGCCAGCGGGTGGCCGAGCGCGCGCATGCCGACCGCGTCCCCGACCCGAGCTTCGGGCTGCGCTACCTCGACGAGCGCGGCGGCAGCGAGCGAGCGCTGGGGCTGGTGTTCTCCATTCCGCTGGGTTCCTCGGCGCGCAGCGATCGCGCCGCGGCCGAGCAGGCAGCCGCCGCGGCCGCCGGCGCCGACGCGGAAGCCATGCGCCGACGCATCGCGCTCGACGCCGAGCTTCTCGTGCAAGGCGCCGCCGCGATGCAGGCGCAATGGCAGCAGCTCGCGCAGGCGCGCAAGGCCGCCGAGGCCGCCGCCGCGCGCAGCCGGCGCGCCTACGTGCTGGGCGAGGCCGCGATCTCCGAGTGGATCGCCGCCCAGCGCCAGGCGCAGGACCTCGCCCTTGCCGAGCTCGACACCCGCGCCGGCGCCGTCGAGGGCTGGCTGCGCGTGGAAGTGGACAGCCACGAGCTGTGGCACCTCCACGAAGACGAGGGCCAGGCGCCCGACCGTGCGCCGCAGGCGGCGGGCGCCGCGGGCGCCGTGCGCGGCACCGGCCCCGCGATCCTCGTCGGGGCGCTGCCGGATCTCCCCGGCGCGCACTGAGGCGCGCCGAAGATGGCGAGCGGCGCGACGGCGCCTTCGCTCAACGCCGGTCCGGCCGCCGCGGCGCGATCAGGAGCGGCTGGTCGATCGCCTGCATGACCGCGGACGCAGGCATGCCGTTCTCGAGCAGCGTGGCCATCGCCCGCAGGTACTTGCGGATGTGGCGGAAGAATTTCCTGTAGCCGGCGCACAGGTAGTGCAACCCGGGCTCGCCGTCCGGCGTCGTGGCGAAGCGGTGCTTGGGACATCCACCCCAGCACGCCTCCTTCACGTCGCACTCGCGGCAGTAGCGCGGCAGCGTCGTCTCCTTGTGCGGCCCGAAGCCGCCGGCCACCGACCGCTCGACCATCTCGCCCAGGCTGTCGGTGAGCACGTTGCCGAGCCGATACTCCGGGTAGACGTAGTGGTCGCAGGCGAAGACGCTGCCGTCGTGCTCCAGCGCCACGGCCCTGCCGCAGGTCTTCGAGAAGATGCAGATGGGCGATCCCGCGCCGATCCACGCGTTCAGCGCCCACTCGAAATTCATGACGAAGGTGCTGCCCACGTCCTTGCGCACCCACTCCTCGCAGATCGCGATCAGGAAGTCGCCGTAGGCCTCCGGCTCCACCGTCCACGGCGTCACGCGCACATTGGGCTCGGGCCGGTCGAGGACCGCCGGTCGCGCCAGCCAGAGCTTGATCGCCTGGGTGGCGGCGTCGGGCTCGCGCTCGACGATCGGCGAGAACTGGATGTAGCGGATTCCCGCCTCCTTGAAGAAGCGGTAGACCTCCAGCGGCTTGCGGGCCGTCTCGCGTCCCACGCAGGCCAGTGCGTTGAACTCGACGCCGTGCTTCTGCAGCAGGCGCACGCCCGCCATCACCCGGTCGAAGGTGCCTCTCCCGTGGCGGTCCTTGCGGTAGCGGTCGTGGATCTCCCGCGGCCCGTCGAGGCTCACCCCGATGAAGAAGCCGCTCTCCCTGAAGAAGCTGCACCACGCGTCGTCGAGGCCCAGTGCATTGGTCTGCAGCGTGTTGCGGATCTCCTTGCGGCCGCGATGCGGCTTCTGCAACTCGAGCACGCGCCGGAAGAAGTCGATTCCCAGCAGCGTCGGCTCGCCGCCATGCCAGACGAACTCGACGATCGGGGTCGGCTGCGCCTCGACGTACTGCTCGATGTACTTCGCCAGCACCTCGTCGGGCATCCGGAAGCGCTCGTTGCCGGCGTAGAGCTCGCGCTTCTCCAGGTAGTAGCAGTAGTCGCAGGCGATGTCGCAGACCGAGCCGATCGGCTTGGCCAGCACCTGCATGCCGGGCCCCGCCGTCCCCGGCTGCCCCGTTCCGGCCATGCTTCGCCGCTACTCGCTCTTGAGGCGCTTCACGCCCTCGATCAGCGGGTTCCACCCGTAAACGACCGAGATCATGAAGCCGTCCATGCGCAGGTCCCCCGGCGCGCTGTCGTTGAGGCTCGACTTGTAGCCGACGGTGAGGTTCACGTTGTCGTTGATCTTGTAGCCCAGGGTGAGCCCGGCGCCGAAATTGTTGAGTTTCTCCCCCCCGACGCCGTTGACGGTCGCCTTGCCGCCGTTGTACCAGGCGACATCGATCGCCCCCCAGAAGCTCTCGGTGAAGTCGCGCGTCAGGTGCGCATCCAGCTGGAACATCGGATCGGTCTTCAGCGTCTGCCCGACGAAGTCGGTGTTGTCGCCGAACAGCCACACGGCCGGAAGGAACTCGAGTGTGGTGCGCCGGCCCGGCACCCACTCGCCGAGCTGCCAGACGATGGGCGCGCCGATGCGCCCGTACCAGCGGTTCTGGCCGATGTTCAGGGTCTGGCTGCTGTGGTACTCGCCGACCGGCAGCGCGAGGTCGGCGAGCAGGTCGACCGAGAATTTCGGCTGGTAGCGCAGGACGTCGACGAGATTCTTCTGGGCCGGCGGGCCGATGACATTGAGATCGAACTCGAGCATCGGATCGCCGAAACCGCTGGCCGACTGGCTGACGGTCCGGCCTGCGGCGGTGACGTCGCCCGAGATGCGCCCCATGGGCAGGATGATCGCGGCCATCGCCGCACGATCGCCCACGGAAAACATGTGCGCGTAACCCATCATCGCCAACGTCGCATCGAAGCTGGCCCCCGGCGTCACCTGGTGCGAGGGATCGAACGGATTGGTGTTTCCGGTGAGCGAGTTGAAGATCAGCGGCACGCCGTTCGAATTGGTGAGGCCTTTCCAGTAGAAGCGCGCCGGGACCTGCGCCATCGCCTCCGGTGCGCAGAGGGCGCCCACGACGAGCGCCGCGGCGACGACCAACTGCAGCCACGCGACCGGCTTCATCTGACTCGAGTCAACTTTCATGGGATCTCCATCCTTCCTGATTGGTCTTCGCATGGGGGGACGTTCAAGGCTTGGGATCGGCCATCATGTCCTTGGGCGGGACGAACTGCTTCTTGTAGATCAGCGGCGGATAGTCGGGGTCGTCCGGAACGCGCTTCGGAAGCTGGTCGTCGAGGTTCTCGTACGGGGAGCGGCTGGGCAGGATCACGTTGTTTTTGCGGACGTAATCATCCCAGAGCGCAATCAGCGCCTTCACCTTGTCGGGGCGCTCCGCAGCGAGATCCTTGCGCTCGCCGGGGTCCTTCGCGAGGTCGAACAGCTGCCAGGCGGCATCGCCGACCGGCTTGTATTCCCAACGGATCTTCCAGTCCCCCTGCACCACCGCGCGATCCCCGAAGAGCTCCCAGGCGACGTAGTCCTGCTTGGTGCGAGGCGAGTCGGTCTTGCCCTCCAGCATCGGGACCCAGGACTTGCCGATCAGCGGGGCCAATTCGCGCCCGTTGTAGGTTTTCGGATAGTGGACGCCGGCGACCTGGAGCAGCGTCGGCATGATGTCGGCCACGTACATCATTCCGTGGTTGATGCTGCCCTTGGGTCGCTCGACGACCGGGCCGCTGACGATCAGCGCATTGCGGATGCCGCCTTCGCCCAGCCAGCCCTTGTACTGGCTGAAGGGCGTCGTCGACACCTGCGCCCACATCGGGCCGTAGCCGACGTAGGACCCCGGATCGCCCCAGGCATTGGGATTGGTCTGCGACCAGTGGGTCGCCGCGAACAGGAAGTCGCGCGTCCCGGGCGTGCCAGCGATCATCTTGAAGAGATCGGCTCCTTCGGGGCCGTTGTCGCCGAACACGATGAAGATGGTGTTGTCGTACTCGCCGATCTTCTTCAGGTTGTCGATCAGCCGGCCGACATGGTAGTCGAGGTTCTCCACCATTCCCGCATAGAGCTCCATCTTCTTGCCGAGCACCGCCTGGGTCGCCGGCGCCAGCACGATCGGGTCAGGCAGGAACCACATGCGCTCGGCGAGCTGGGTGCCCGGCGGCATGATGCCGAGCTCGATCTGGCGCTTCAACCGCTCCCGACGCACCGCGTCCCAGCCCTTGTCGTACTCGCCGACATAGCGATCGCGCCATTCCTTCGGCAGCTGGTAGGGGTCGTGCGGGGCCTGGGGAGCGAAATAGGCGAAGAACGGCTTGCCATCGGCGTGGTTCGCGTCGATGTAGCCGATCAGCTTGTCGACGTACGTCTTGGTGGCGTAGTAGTTGTCGGGAAGGCGTTTCAGGTAGCGTCCGTCCTCGGTGAAGACCGATTTCGGCGCCGCGGCGGTGAAGTTCGTCATGTCCCAGTAGCTGCCCGCGCCGTCGAGCAGCGTGAAGTCGCGCTCGAATCCGCGCGCCGCCGGAATCTGCGAAGGGGCCTTGCCGAGGTGCCACTTGCCGGCCATGTAGGTGTGATAGCCAGCGTCCTTCAGCAGCTGCGGCAGGGCGACCACGCGGTCGTTGAGGTGGCCTTCGTAGCCGTCGACGCCACGCTGGTTGGGGGCGGTCCACTCGTCCATGTTGCCCAGGCCGTTCAGGTGCGAGTCGACCCCGGTCAGCAGCACGGAGCGCGTGGGCGACGAGGTCGCGTGGGTGTAGAAGTCGGTGAACCGCACGCCCGCCTTCGCCAGCGCGTCGAGATTCGGCGTCCGGATCTCGCTGCCGTACGAGCCGAGGTCGGCGAATCCCAGGTCGTCGCCGAGGATGATGACGATGTTGGGCCGCTTGGCCGGCTTTGCCGGCTGCGCCTGAACGGGTGGCGCTGCCGCGAACATCGCTGCAACGACACTTGCGACGACGGTCATCGAAGGCTTCTTCATGTCTGCTCCTGCAATGCCTGCAACCCGGCCTGCGCCGCGGTCAGGGCCTGAACTTCAATCATGAAATTTGCCCATTTGCGGCCGGACCGGCCAACGGCTGGGCCATAGTTTACCCACCGGCTCCGCGAATCGGCACCGAAGCGTGCCGAGGCGCTCGAAGCTGATTTCGATGTGCGCGCCGGGATCGATGAAGTCGTCGTGGTCGAGGCCGGTGCAGTCCGGAATGGTGCCCAGGCCCATGACGCTCCCCGGCCGGACCGGAGCAATCATCCCGAGCCAGGCGAAGACGTCCTCGGCCTTGTGACTGATCTCGGAGGTCGATCCACGGAATCGGGTCTTCCCGTTCACCGTTACAACGACCGCGAGGTTGTAGGGGTCGCCTGCCTCGTCGGGGGTCACCAGGAAAGGGCCGAGCTGGTTGCCCTTGTCCATGTCCTTGGTCAGGCAGAATCCGCCGATGAACTCCGGCGCCTGGACGTCGCGCGCCGAGATATCGTTGAAGATGCAAAAGCCTGCGATCGGCTGCCTGTCGTTGCCGTACACGACGGCCAGCTCCGGCTCGATGTCCAGCCGCGACGTGTAGCGCGGCCAGGGAACGGTCTCCCCGTCACCGACGATGGAGTTCATGTTGCACTTGTAGTACGACAGCGCCTCCGGCCGGCCGGCGGGCCTTGCTGAGGGCTTGTTCAGGAGCGAGCTGGCGAAGGCCTGTAGCAGCGGCGCCGTCTGCGGATTGTCCTTCTCGTACTTCATCATGGTGTCCGCGGAGTTCCTGAGGTGCCGCGGGGTCAGGCCGAAGTCGAACAGCGCTGCCACGTCGATCGGCTCGTGGAGGCGAACGGCATCGAGCTTCGGCCTTTCGTCTTCGGGCAGTTCACCCAGATGCGCCTCGCCCCAGCCCAGCAACTCACGCGCCACCCGCTCGCTCTCCGGCAGGCCGGCCAGATACGCACGACTGTCGCCGACATCGGGTTGCGCGATCCCGCTGCGATGCTGGAGGCTCGCGAAAGCGATCGCACAGTCGCCGATGACGACGCCGAAGCGTGGCTTCGTGTCGCCACGGGAAAAGCGGATCAGTTTCATGATGGCGCCCCTTTTGCTTTCCGCCCTATTTGAGGAACAGGAACGTGAGTTGCACCCTCAGGCCCCACCCTCGGGGGCCCCCATCGGGCGACTCGGCCCAGTACTTCCCGGCGACGGCGAGTTGGAGTATCTGCGGTCCGATCTTGAACAGTTGCCCCGCCTGAGCGATCAGCGGAACCGACCACTGGCTGCCTCGCCAGTCGTAGGTCGATTCCGTGACGACGCCAAGCGTCAGGGAGGTATCGGTCGTGTAGGTCAGGAAAGGCTGCAGCGACGCAATGCTCACTTCGTCGCGCTGGTTGTCACCGGCGACGGACCAGATCTGGCTGCCTAGGAAGCCGGCCGTCCAGGGTCCCGTCTGCTACAGCACCACCGCCGTCGGGCCGATGCCCCACTTTCCCGTGCCGAGCGCCGTGGCGCTGGCCGTGGGCAGCAATTCGACCGGCCCCGCACCCCAGATCAAGCCGCCCGCCGTCGGTGACTTCGGTGAAAAGAACTGGCTGGCGGTGGTGTCGCCCAGCCCCGACTTGTTGGCCGCGGCCAGCGGGAAACCCTGCTGGTCGGCGAGCGGGATGATGGTTCGCGTGATCAAGTTCCAGTCTTTGTTCATCGAGAACGGAATGACCGGCTGGAGGACGAGGTGGTTCGCTCTGGCGCCTGCGTTCGGCCCCCCGTATTCGTCGTAGTTGTACTGGACCGGCACGGTGATCAAGGCCGCAACCGGGTTCGACAATTCCTTGGCCAGGTCCGCCGACTGGGCGTCCTGGGCGACCGACGGGGTCGGCGTCGCCAGCGCAGAGGCCATCACCACAAAACCGAGCATCCATCCACGGCGTCTTGTGATCATTTTCATCGTTCCCCTTCGGCGTTTCGTTTCAGAATTCGACGTCGATGCCCCGGGCTTTCGCGACGGACAGGATGGCGTCGAAGGTCTTCGCGTGATTCCAGGGCGCGTCCGCCGCCTCGTTGCGGAACTCGCGATAGGCACGCTCGACGTTCATGTACAGACGTGCCGGCGCGCGCCAGGCGCCGTAGGGCCCGAAGCCGATCTTCTTCGACGCGTCGAGGGCGCTCAGCCCTTGGCCGAAGCAGCGCCTCGATTCCTCGCGCACGTACTCGAGGTAGGCCTTCATCTCCATCGCCCCCTCGATCCCGCATATCGGGCCGTGCCCGGGAACGATGACTTCCGGGTCGAGCCCGATGATGAGATCGAGGACCTTCAGCCACCTGTCGTAGGAGCCGTTCCAGCCCATCGGCGTGCACTCGCGGAAGATCACGTCGCCGGCGAACACGACCCTTTCTCCGGGCACATGGATGATGGTGTCGCCGGTCTGGTGGCAAGGGCCGACGTAGACGAGGTGAACCTCCGTGCCGTCGAGGTCCAGCACGTGCCGCTCCTCGAATACGGTCGTCGGCAGCACCAGGCTGATGCCATCGAAGTCGTAGTCTTCCTTCAGCTGCTTCGCGATGGCGAGTACGCCCGGATGCAGGGCCCGGAGCAGCACGCGCGTGGCAAGGCGGTCGGCCCCCGCCAGCAACTGTTGAGTCTCTTTCGGGTCGGCGACCTGGGGCATCAGCTCCCGGACTGTCCGGTGCGCGATGATCTCGGCCCCCTCGAAGAGCTGGTTTCCCCACACGTGATCACCGTCCTCATGGGTGTTGACCACGCGCTTGGGCATGCCCGACCAGACCTTGCCGAAGAGCTCGATCATCCGGCGTGCGTGCGGCAGGTCGGACTGGGTGTCCACCACCACGCCGCCGCCGAGGTTGATGAGCCCCGAATTGGCGTCGCAGACCCGGTTTCTCTCGTTAAGCACTGCAAAGCAGCTGTCGCTGACCTGCTGCAGCTTCACCGGCGGCTCCCCGTGGCACGTCGCCTGGCGCTGCGGGAGAGGGTCGCACTGCGACATCGGCACTTCTGCTAGGCTTTGCGGTCGCAGAAAGGCCCGCCGTGCTCCCTTGGCGCGAGGCACTCTTTGATCAAGTGTCCGCGGGCGCATCCGGGCCGTCTATCGGAATTCCGCAGAGTGTCGCCATCGTGCCTGCCGAGAACGCCAACGACCTGCCCGCCGTCACCGTGGTCGAGATCACCGAGCCCACGGCGGTCAACGCGGGCATCGAGCTCTATGCGCTGGACGCCGTCCAGCTCCAATCGGTGCCGCTGCGGGCGCGGCGGGTGGTCGTCCGCCTCGGCTCGGCCACGGTCGTGTTCCACTCGACCAATCTTCGCATTCGAACCCGGACCACGATCGCCCCGGGCCTGGTCGCCTACGTGGCGTTCGGGCCAAAAACCCAGGGGACGGTGAACGGGCTGCCGCTGCGCCCCGGCCTGATCCTTTCGGCGGCGCCGGGCGCCGAAGCCATCTTCGTCGCCGACGCTGGATACCAGAGCATCGCGGTCCTGCTCCCGCCGCAGGACATCCGCGAGCATCTGGCCGCCCGCCGGCGCGATGGCGACTTCCGCCTCCCGCGCGGCGTCGAGCCGCTGCAGGCCGACCCCGAAAGCGCGCGCAATCTCTTCGACTGGGGCAAGCGCCTGGTGGACGCTGCCGCCCGCCAGCCTTCGCTGTTCAACGATGGCGTACGCGAGCGGACCGTCGCCCATGGCGAGCTCCTGGAATCCCTCCTTGCGGCACTGGGTGGGGCGGGGAATTTCGAGCCGAACCGCGACGACCTCACGCGCCAGGTGCACGGCCTGATCGTCAGGAAAGCCGAGGATTACGCCGTCGCGCGTGCCGGCGATCCGGTCAGCGTGAGCGACCTCTGCCGGGTCGCGTCGGTGAGCGAGCGCACTTTGCAGAACGCCTTCAAGGAGGTCATGGGTCTCACGCCGGTCGCCTACCTGACCCGTCTGCGGCTGCATCGCGTGCGCGAGGCGCTGCTGGCCGGAACGCAGGGAACGACGACCGTGTCGGCAGCAGCGCTCGCGTGGGGTTTCTGGCATTTCGGCGAGTTCTCGCGGGCGTACAAGGCGTGCTTCGGCGAGCTGCCTTCGGACACCCTCGGGCGCCCGCAAAATGCGATGATGCGAGGCCGCAGGACGAACACCGAAGAGAAGAATTCTTGAGCAGCAGCACGTCTCCTCCTTCCCGTGCTCCCGCCCCGGAGGCGCAGCACACGCCGATGATGCAGCAGTACCTGCGGTTCAAGGGGGAGCATCCCGACCGCCTGCTGTTCTACCGGATGGGCGACTTCTACGAGCTGTTCTACGCCGACGCCGAGCGCGCGTCGCGCCTGCTCGACATCACGCTGACCGCGCGCGGCCAGTCGGCGGGAGCGCCTATCCCGATGGCGGGGGTTCCCCACCACGCGCTGGAGCAGCACCTGCAGCGCCTCCTCGAGCGCGGCGAAAGCGCGGTCATCGTCGACCAGGTCGGCGACCCGGCCGCCGCCAAGGGGCTGGTCGAGCGCCGGATCACGCGCATCGTCACGCCGGGGACGCTGACCGACGCCGGCCTGCTCGACGCGCGCCGCGACGCGCCGCTGGCAGCCATCTTCCGCGAAGGCGAGCGCTGGGGCCTCGCCTGGCTCAACCTCGCCTCGGGGCGGCTGACGCTGACCGACGTGGCGGCAAGCGAGTGCGCCGCCACACTGGAGCGGATCGAGCCCGCCGAGATCCTGCTGCCCGAGGACGTCGCGCCGCCGGCGTGGCGTGGACGCGCGCCGTCGACGCACCCGCTGCCTGCCTGGCGCTTCGACGCGGCGCAGGGGGAGCGGTCGCTGACGCGGCAGCTGGGAACGCTCGATCTCGCGGGATTCGGCGCAGCGGCGGCACCCCTCGCCGTGCGCGCCGCCGGCGCACTGGTCGAGTATGCCAGCGCCACCCAGCAGGCTGCGCTCGCCCACGTCCGCACGCTGCATGTCGAATCGCAGAGCGAGTTCATCGCGCTCGACGGGGCGACGCGGCGCAATCTCGAGATCACCCAGACGCTCGCCGGCGAAACCGAGCCGACGCTCCTGTCGCTGCTCGACGAATGCGCGAGCGCGCCGGGGAGCCGGCTGCTGCGACAATGGCTGCTGAACCCGCTGCGCTCGCAGGCGCGTGCCAGCGAGCGTCACGACGCCATCGACGCCCTGCGCGCCGATGTGACAACCGCTCGCGCGCTGGCCGCGCAACTGCGGCGCAGCGCCGACATCGAGCGCATCGTCGCGCGCGTCGCGCTGGGCAGTGCCAGGCCGCGCGACCTCACCGGCCTGCGCGACACCCTCGCCCTGCTCCCGGGGCTGCGACCATCGGTTGCGGCGTTCGATGCGGCGCTGCTGCGACGGATTGCGCAGGATCTCGGCTGCGATCCGCGATGGCAGGTGCTGCTCACGCAGGCGATCGCCCCCGAGCCCCCCGCGCAACTGCGCGACGGCGGGGTCATCGCCAGGGGCTACGACGCGGAGCTCGACGAGCTGCGCGAGATCGATGCAGGCTGCGCCCGGTTCCTGGTCGACCTCGAGCGCCGCGAGCGCGAGCGCACCGGCATCGCCAGCCTGAAGGTCGAATACAACAAGGTCCACGGCTTCTACATCGAGGTCACGCACGCCAACGCCGAGCGCGTCCCCGACGACTACCGCCGGCGGCAGACGCTCAAGAATGCCGAGCGCTACACGACCGCGGAGCTGGCGGCGTTCGAATCCAAGGCGCTCGCCGCGCAGGAGCGCGCGCTGGCGCGCGAGAAGCGGCTGTTCGAGGAACTGCTGGTGCAACTCGCCCCGGCGATCGGTGCGCTGCAGGCGGTGGCGGCGGCGCTGGCGACGCTGGACGTGCTGGCGACGCTGGCCGAGCGCGCCGACGCGCTGCGGCTGAACCGACCCGAGTTCGTCGATGTTCCCTGCGTGGCGATCGAAGGCGGGCGCCACCCGGTGGTCGAGCGCCAGGTCGACGCGTTCATCCCCAACGACGTGAGGCTCGATGCGGCGCGCAGGCTGCTGGTCGTCACCGGGCCGAACATGGGCGGCAAGTCCACCTACATGCGGCAGACTGCGGTGATCGCCCTGCTCGCCTTCTGCGGGATGTTCGTGCCGGCCTCGCGCGCGCGGCTGGGGCCCCTCGACGCCATCCACACGCGGATCGGCGCATCCGACGATCTCGCCGGCGGCCGCTCGACGTTCATGGTCGAGATGACCGAGGCGGCCTACATCCTCAACCGGGCAAGCGCGCAGAGCCTGGTGCTGATCGACGAGATCGGCCGCGGCACCTCGACTTTCGATGGCCTGGCGCTGGCGTGGGCGATCGCGCACCGGCTGGCCGAGCACAACCGCAGCCTCGCGCTGTTCGCCACCCACTACTTCGAGCTGACCGCGCTGCCCGCGGAAATCGAAGGCTGCGCCAACGTCCATTTCGATGCGGTGGAGACGAGGAGCCGCCAGGGACCGGGCATCGTGTTCCTGCACCACGTCGAGGACGGTGCGGCCAACCGCAGCTACGGCCTGCAGGTGGCGCGCCTCGCCGGCATTCCGCCCGACACGCTGCGGCAGGCGCAGCGCTATTTCGCGCGTCTGGACAAGTTCAACATCCGCGACGATGCGCAGCACGACCTGTTCGCGCCGGCGCCGGCTGCGCAGCCTGCGCCGCCGACGGAGATCGAAGCGCGACTGGCCGCACTCGATCCCGACACGCTGTCACCGCGCGACGCGCTGGAAGCGATCTACCAGCTCAGGAAGCTCCTGCGCGACTGAAGCGCGCGCTCGCCTTGCCGATCGCGGGAAACTCGACGTCGATCGTCTGTCCCGGTTCGGCCATGACGAGACCTGTCCAGGTTCCTGCGGTGACGACATCGCCGGCGGCGAGCGCGCGGCCGCGCCCGGCGGCGTGGCCGGCGAGCCACCCCAGCAGGAAACGCAGATCGCCCAGCGGGTGGCCGCCGCGGGTCTCCTTGACCAACCGGCCGTCGCAGCGCACCTGCGCGACCTGCGCACGCCAGTCGAGCTCGCGATAAGGCACGCCGCTGCCGACGACCAGCGCGCCGTTCAGGCCCTGGTCGGCGAGCTTCAAGGTCGGGCCTGCGGCGTCCACGTCGGCGTAACGCGGCTCGACGACTTCGATCGTGACCACGAGCTCGCCGATCGCGGCGTCCAGCGCCGCGAGGTCGCCCGCGACCGCTTCCGGCGACGGCGCCGCGCGCAGGCGGAAAGCGATCTCCCCCTCGATGCCGATGCTGCGGAAGCTTCCCGCTGCGAAGGTCGCCGGGCTGGTGCGCACACAGTGCGGCGGCAGCGGCGCGGCGCTGGGCGTCGCATCGCGGCTGGCGGCGCCGACCTTCCATGCCGGCGCGCGCGCGGTCCCGAACCAGCCCAGCGCCCCGGCGACGGCATCCTGCACCGCGTAGGCCTCGGCATCGCTCGCCGGTACCGACAGCGTCGCCGCCTGCACGTTGCCGCCGCGCCGGTGCGCGTCGACCAGCGCGTCGGCGAGCGACTGCGTCGCCGGGGTCAGCACGCTACGCCGCCTGCAGCACCGCCATCGCCGCGGCGACGCCGCCGCGCGAATGCGGCACACCTGCGAGCGCCAGGCCCATCTCGACACCGGCGAGGGTGCCGAGCAGCGTCAGGTCGTTGAGATCGCCCAGATGACCGATGCGGAACACGCGACCGGCGAGCTTCGACAGGCCGGTTCCGAGCGACAGGTCGAAGCGCTCGAGCACGGTCTTGCGGAAAGCGTCGGCGTCGTGACCCTCGGGCATGCGCACCGCCGTCAGCGAATTGCTGCACTGCGCGGGGTTCGCACACTGGTTCTCGAGGCCCCAGACGCCGAGCGCCGCACGCGTCGCGGCGCCGTGGCGCGCATGGCGCGCGAACACCGCAGGCAGGCCCTCCTCAGCGAGCTGGTCGAGCGCCGTGTCGAGGCCGTAGAGCAGGTTCGTCGCCGGCGTCGTCGGCCAGTAGCCCTTGCGATTCGCCTCGATGATCTCGTCCCAGCCCCAGTAGGCGTGCGGCAGCTTCGCCGCTTTCGACGCCTCGCGCGCCTTGGCGCTCACCGCGTTGAACGACAGGCCGGGGGGAAGCATCAGCCCTTTCTGCGACCCGGCGATGGTGACATCGACGCCCCATTCATCGTGGCGGTAGTCCATCGAGCCCAGCGACGAGACCGTGTCGACGATCAAAAGCGCCGGATGCTGCGCCGCGTCGATCGCACGCCGCACCGCGAGGACGTCGCTGACCGCTCCAGTCGACGTCTCGTTGTGGACGACGCAGACGGCCTTGATCGCATGCCCGCGGTCCTCGGCGAGCCTTGCGCCTATCGCGGCCGGGTCGGCGCCGTGGCGCCAGTCGCCCGGCAGGAACTCGGGGACGAGGGTGAGCCGCTCGGCGAGGCGCATCCACAGCAGCGAGAAATGCCCGGTCTCTGCCATCACGATGCGGTCGCCGGGCGACAGCGTGTTGACCATCGCCGCCTCCCAGGCGCCGGTGCCCGAGCCCGCATAGATGACGACCGGGTCACGGGTGGTCCCGAAGACCGTCCCGATGCGGTCGAGGATCGACAATCCGAGGCGCGCGAACTCCGGTCCGCGGTGATCGATCGTCGGGTGGTCGATCGCGCGCAGCACGCGATCGGGAACGTTCGTGGGACCCGGGATCTGCAGGAAATGCCGCCCGGAGGGGTGATCGTCGTAGCGCATCATGGAGGTAGCGACCGCGTCGCCGCAGCCGTCGTCTTGGGAATCGTCGGGTGCCTAGTGGTGGTGGCCGTGCGCGCCGTGCACATGGCCGTGCGTGACTTCCTCGGGCGTGGCCGGGCGGACGTCGAGCACCTTGCAGTCGAAGCGCAGCCGCTGTCCGGCGAGCTCGTGGTTGCCGTCGAGCACCGCCTTGCCTTCGGCGATGTTGGTGACCCGCCAGACGACCTCGTGGCCGTCCTGCTCGGCGACCAGGTGGCCGCCGACGGCGACATCGGGCGGAAGCTGGTCCAGCGGCTCGATGCGCATCAGCTGCGCATCGTAATCGCCGAACGCGTCGTCGGGCTCGAGGGTGACGGAGACGCTGTCGCCGACCGCCTTGTTGTTGAGCGCCTCCTCGACCTTGGGGAAGATGCCCGAGTGGCCGCCATGCAGGTAAGCGACCGGCTCGTCGGCCTCCTCGATCAGCTGGTTGTTGGCGTCGAAGAGCTTGAAGCTGATGGTGACGACGGTGTTCGCGAATACGTTCATTGGGCCCTTTGGCTGGTGGGGTGCGTCGCTGACGCGGCAGGCAATGCACTGCGACCCGCCAGCGACGACGGCGGGACACGCGAGGGGGAACCTGGGGGACCGCAGCGACCTTGGGCATTGTACCTCCCCGGCCTGCACCGGCCACCCGGATGGCCGTCCCGCCTCGGTATACTCGGCCGATGGCCGCCGCCTCGACCAGGACCTTGCTGGGAGGATTCTCCCCGGCCCGGTTTCTCGCCCGCCACTGGCACAAGGAGGCGCTGCTGGTGCGCGGGGCGATCCCCGATTTCGCGGGAGTGATCACGCGCGATGCGCTGTTCGCGCTCGCCACCCGCGACGACGTGGAGTCGCGCCTGGTCCGCCGGGAGCGCGGGCGCTACACGCTGGATCACGGGCCGTTCCGCAAGTCCGACCTGCAGCGGCTGCCGCCGCGCAGCTGGACGCTGCTGGTGTCGGGCGTCAATCTCGCAAGCGATGCGGCCGACGCGCTGCTGCGGCGCTTCGCCTTCCTGCCCTACGCAAGGCTCGACGACCTGATGGTCAGCTACGCGACGCCCGGCGGCGGCGTCGGACCGCACTTCGATTCCTACGACGTCTTCCTGCTGCAGGCCTTCGGCCGCCGCCGCTGGCGCTACGGGCGCCAGCGCGACCTGTCGCTGCGCCCCGGGGTCGCGCTCAGGATCCTGCGCCGCTTCGCGCCCGCGCAGGACGAAACGCTGGGCCCGGGCGACATGCTCTATCTGCCGCCCGATTACGCGCACGACGGGGTCGCCGTCGACGAATGCATGACCTGCTCGATCGGCTTTCGCGCGCCGCTCTACCAGGAGCTCGCCGAGGCGTTCCTCGACCACCTGCGCGACACCGTCGAGCTCGACGGCCGTTACGCCGATCCCGATCTCGCGCCGCGCAGGACGCCGGCGCGCATCGACGCGAGGATGCAGCGGCGCATCGCGCAGTCGCTGTCGGGCATCCGTTTCGACACGGCGACGATCGCGCGCTTCCTCGGCCGCCACCTGACCGAGCCCAAGCCTCTGGTGGTGTTCACCGTCCCGCGCCCGCTGTCGCGCCAGGCCTTCGCGCGCAGCATCGCCCGCGACGGCGTGGCGCTCGACCGCCGCACCCAGTTGCTCTACGATGACGACCGGCTGTACGTGAACGGCGACGACATCGCGCTGCCGCGCGCGGGACGGGCGGCGCTGCGACTGCTCGCCGACGCGCGCCGTCTACCTGCCCGCGACTGTGCGACGCTTCCGGCGTCGGCGGTGGGATTGCTGCACGACTGGCATCGCCATGGATTCCTCCACGCCAGCGCCTGAACCCCCGTCCGCGCCACAGCCGCGCGAGGAGCGCCTCGATACGCTGGCGGCGCTGCTGCGCGCGCAGGACGAGCTGATCGCGCTCGCCCGCCAGCAGATCAAGGTCTTCGACATCGACCTGTCGTGGGGCGGCTGGAACACCGCCGCGCGCTGCGATGCGCTGTCGCGGTTCCTGCGCCGCGATCGCGCCGCGCGGCTGTCGGTGATCGTCCACGACCTGCACTGGCTGGAGGCCTCGGGCTCGCGCTTCACCGCGCTCCTGCAACGGCACGCAGCCGCGATGACGCTCTACCGCAGCGGCCCCGGCGCACGCGCGGCGATGGATCCGCTGCTGATCGCCGACGACCGCCATTTCCTGCATCGGCAGCACATCGACTGGCCGCGCGCGACGCTGTCCATCGGCAATCACGAGCGCGCGATGCCGCTGGTCAGCCGCTTCGAGGAGATCTGGCAGACCGGCGCGCCGGGGCTGTCGGGAAGCGTGCTCGGTCTCTAGCGCCCGGCGCCGCAGCGGATGCCCGGGACGACGGACGCCCGCGGTGGCGGGCCGGCGGCTACAGCGGCGCGCCGATGCGCCGCCCGACCTCGCGGTAGTGCTCGATCACCTCGCCCAGGTCGCGGCGGAAGCGGTCCTTGTCGAGCTTCTCGCCGGTATTCGCGTCCCACAGCCGGCAGCCATCCGGCGTGAACTCGTCGCCGAGCACGAGCTCGCCCTGCAAGTCGTCGAGCGGATGGCCGAATTCCAGCTTGTAGTCGACGAGGTCGATGCCCGCGTTCGCGAACATCGGCTTCAGCACCGCGTTGACGCGATGGGTCAGCGACTTCATCTGGGCGATCTCCGCTGCGGTCGCCCACTTGAGCACCCGGATGTGGTCGTCGTTGACCAGGGGGTCGTGCAGCGCATCGCTCTTCAGGAAGAACTCGAAGATCGGCTCTGGCAGCCGCGTGCCTTCCTCGATGCCATAGCGCTTGGCCATCGAGCCCGCGCAAATGTTGCGCACGACGCACTCGACGGGGATCATCTTCATCGCCTTGACCAGCGACTCGCGCTCGTTCAGCAGCGAGACGAAATGGGTGCGGATGCCGGCGTCCGCGAGCTTGCCCATGACGTAGGCGTTGATCCGGTTGTTGGTCTCGCCCTTGCGGTCGAGCTTGGCGAGCTTCGCGCCGTCAAATGCCGACACGTCGTCGCGGTAGTGCATGA
>JBLMVY010000287.1:0-4097 GCA_050256935.1 Candidatus Levyibacteriota bacterium
ATCGCGTCGCCGCGGGGGAGCCGCCGGCGACCGTCGCGCTGCGCGACCGCGAGCTGGTCGGCCGCGGCGATGTGCCCGCCGACGCTGCCAGGGCGAGCGTCGCCTCGACGGCTTCGCGGCGGCGGCGCAGGGCGTCGCAGGCGAGGATGCGGCTGCGATCGCCGGAATCGATCGCCTCGCGATATGCGCGCTGCGCCTCCTGCAGCCGCAGGGCGAAGCGCCCGCGATTGGCGGTGACCACGCCCTCGAGCCGGCCGCCGCCCTGCGCGGCCAGCGTCAGCTTGACCGTCAGCTCGTCGTCGTCCTCGGCGGGGGCCGCGAGCCAGGCCGCGACGGCGGCGCGGCCCCTGGGCGTCAGGCGATAGAGCCTGCGGGCCGGCCCCTGCGCGCCCTTCTCCCGGCCGGCAGCGGCGATCAGGCCGTCGCGCAGCGCGCGATGCAGGACCCGGTAGAGCTGCCCGAAGTCGATGCGCCAGAACGGCCGCAGGTCGCGCTCGGCCCTGCTCCGCAGCTCGTAGCCATGGGCCTGCCCGCGGGCAAGGAGCGCGAGGATCGGGTGGCGAGGTTCCATCGTGGCGCGATTATATGCAATGCATATACTAGCATCACCTTGCGCGATCGCGACCAGGACGAGAGGGGACGGCGATGGACGACTCGGGAGCGAGGAACGAGGGGGCCGGAGCCGGGCGGGGATTTCCCCTCGACGGCGGCTGCACCTGCGGGAGCGTCCGCTACCGGATGACGACCGGGCCGCTGTTCGTGCACTGCTGCCACTGCCGCTGGTGCCAGCGCGAGACCGGCGCCGCGTTCGCGCTCAATGCGCTGATCGAGGCGGACCGGGTGGTCCTGCTGAAGGGCGAGCCCGAGGTCGTCGACACGCCGTCGAACAGCGGCAGGGGCCAGAAGATCTCGCGTTGCCCGCGCTGCCACGTCGCCGTGTGGAGCAATTACGCCGGCGCAGGCGACGCCGTGCGCTTCGTGCGCGTCGGCACCCTCGACGACCCTGATCGCCTGCCGCCCGACATCCACATCTTCACGTCGTCGAAGCAGCCCTGGGTCCTGCTTCCGCCGGGCGCGCGTGCGGTTGCGGAGTTCTACGACATCGCCCGCGAGTGGCCGCCCGAGAGCCTCGAGCGCAGGCGGGTGTTGCGCGCCGCCCAGCTGCCTCCCCCGTGGACCGCAGCGGGGACTAGCTAGCGCAGGAAGGCGGGCAAGGTCGAGCCGACGCCGCGCCTGTGCAGCGCGTCCTCGACCATGCGCGCCTGCGCGGGATCTGCGGCGGGATCGATCGCCTCCAGCCAGCGCATCTCGCCGGCGACCAGCGCGGCGAGCGGAATGCCGTCGCGATAGAGCACGCGGTTGCCGGCAAGGGCCGGAACCCGGTTGCCGGGAACCGCGATGCCGACGAGGTTCAGGGGATCGGCCCCGCTCACGCACACCAGCGTCGCGGACGGTGGAGAGCGGCGGGTGTCGCGCAGCATCGCGACGGCTTCGGGCAGCGCGAACTGCTCGCCGCTCATGTCGGCGACGAAGCGCCCGCCCCGCACTTCGCCCTGGGCTTCGAGCCGGCGCAATACGCGCAGCAGGTCGCGCCACGGCGGGATCCACCCCGCCTCGCGTTCCAGCAGCCGCCATGCAACCACACCATAGCGCCGCAGCAGCGTCCGTGCGACGTGCTCGAGCGCCTCGGCGTCGCGCAGCGGTGCACCCTGCGTCCCCCGTTGCGCGCCGCCGCCGCCCGCCGCCCCATTGCCGGGGGTCGCGCCGTCGGCCTGCGGCGCCTTCCTCGTCAGCGACCAGCGCCCGGCGTCCTCGATGCCGAACAGCGCGCCGCGGCGGTGGCGCCTCACCCCGCCCAGGGACTTGCGCCGCTGCGACGGCGTCAGCAGAGCCCGCAGGCCGGCGAAGCTGTCCGAGGTCACGACGCCCCGCGCCACCAACTCGGCGAGGGCTTCCTCGACCTGGGTGCGCAGCAGCCGGGTGCCGTCGACGATCTCGTCGTAGAACGATGCGCCGTGCAGGCGCAGGTGGTCGACGACGACCTGCGCGCGCGGACTGGGGGTCGCGGCGTTTGCAGGCGCCGGCGCAACGCGTGTCCAGATGGGCGCAACGCGGCGCGGCAGCAGCGCCACCGGGGTCGTGCGGATCGGTCCCGAGCCACCCGACTGCGCGCCCGATTGCGCGCCCGGTCGCGCGCCCGCCTGGGCACCCGATGCGCCGGGGGCAAGCCGCGCCCACACGACGCGGCCGGACAGGCAGAGGTCGTCGAGCCAGGTGAAGTCGTAGCCCTCGAGGCGCGCGGGGAGGATCTCCGCCTCCCACGACGCGGCGGGCGCCTCGAATCCCTGCAGCTGGGCGATGACCGCGTCGAGGGCATCGGGCCCCTGCCGGTCCGCACCGGGATGGACGTGCTGCCAGCGGAACAGGAAGCGCATCAGATCGCGTCCTGCAACCGGCTCGATCTCCTGGCGCAGCCGCTTGATCGTGTAGCGATGGATGCGGGCCAGCAATGCACGGTCGCAGGCCTCGTCCGCCGCGGCGCCCGGCGTGTAGGCGCCGCGCATCGCCATGCCCTCGGCGACCAGCGCCGCAAGCGCTGATTCCACCTCGGCCGGTGCGATCGCCATCGACGCGGCGATCGCCTGCGCGGTCACCGGCCCGAGGCACTCGAGGCGGCTGCGGACGATCTCGCGGATCGCCTCCTCGCGCGTCCAGCCGCGGCGCGCGAATTCCTCGGGTGCATCGATCGCCGGCGAGCGCCGGGCGTCCGGATCGATGGCGTCGAACTGCGGCAGGCGCTCGGCGGCGACCCATATCCCCGCCGCCTCGTCCGACCCCGGAACCGCGGCCTCCGGTCGCGCCGCGCCGGTTCGAACCAGCCGGGTCGCGCGGCGCGCCTGCGCGAGCGCGCCGAGCAGCGCCGGCCAGCCCGGATAGCGGGCTGCCTCGTCGTCGCGGACGAAGCCGAGACTGAGCAGCGCGGCGTGCATCTCGTCGGCATCGACGGCCTCGGGCCACGCCTCGCTGCGCACGCGCTCGATGGCGGCGGCGTCGAGGCTGCCGTACGCGTTGGCGGTCCCGTCGTCCAGCCAGCGGCGATTGAGCACCGCCTGGGTGCGTCGCTCCTCCAGCGGCGCGTCGTCGAGGAACGCATAGGGCCGGGCATTGAGGATCTCCATCGCCAGCGGCGACGGCGCGGCGAGGTCGCGGGCGACGACGCGGATCGCGCCGGCCTCCATCGCCCGCAGCACGCGCTCGAGTCCCTCGATGTCCATCGCCTGGTGCAGGCAATCGTCGATCGTCTGCCGCACCAGCGGATGATCGGGAATCTCGCGCTCGCCGACGATGTTCTCGGCGCAGGCGATCTGGTCGGGAAAGACCGCCGCGATCAGGTCCTCGGCGCGCATGCGCTGCAGCGGCGCGGCGACCTTGTGTCCGCCCCGGAACCGCGGCAGCGCGAGCGATATGCCCGCGACCCAGCGCCAGCGCGCCGCGAACATCGGCGCCGCGAGCATCGCCTGGACGAGGATCCCGCGCACCGTGTTCGAATGCAGGTAGCGCGCGACGTCGGCCAGCGGGAAGCTGTGGCTGGTCGACAGCGAGATGACGATCGCGTCCTCGGTGGCCGCAGCCTGGAGCTCGAAGTTGAACTTGACGCAAAAGCGCTTGCGCAGCGCCAGGCCCCAGGCGCGGTTGATGCGGCTGCCGAACGGCGAATGGACGACGAGCTGCATGCCGCCCGATTCGTCGAAGAAGCGCTCGAGCACGATCGTGTCCTGCGTCGGCAGCGTGCCCAGCGCCGCCCTGGCCGACGCCAGGTAGTCGACGAGCTGCGTGGCGGCGGCCGCGCCGACCCCGCTGGCGCAAAGCCGGGCGAGCTGCCGCTCGCGACCCGCGGCGGTGTCGCCGTCGGCCGCGATCGCCGCGCGCAGCCGCGAGACCGCCTGCGACAGCTCGTCGCTGCGCCCGGGCGCCTCGCCCAGCCAGAACGGAATCCCGGGCGGCTGGCCCTGCGCATCCTCGACGCGAAGCTTGCCCGCCTCGATGCGGCGGATCCGGTACGACGTGTTGCCGAGCTGGAAGACGTCGCCGGCGAG
>JBLMVY010000288.1:0-15410 GCA_050256935.1 Candidatus Levyibacteriota bacterium
CCGTGCACGACCAGTCCGCCGCCAACCCCGGTGCCCAGGATGACCCCGAACACGACATCGGCATCGCAGCCCGCGCCGTCGGTCGCCTCGGAGAGCGCGAAGCAGTTGGCGTCGTTGGCGATCGCGACGGGCCGCGCCAGCCTTGACTCGAGGTCGCGCCGGAGCGGCATGCCGTTGAGGCACACGGAGTTGGAGCCGCGAAGCAGCCCCGTCGCGCGGGAGATCGAGCCCGGCGCCCCGATGCCGACCCGCGCGCTGCCTGCCGCGACGCCGCAGGTCCGCTCCGCATCCGCAATCAGCGCTGCGACCAGATCGAGCGTCGCCGCGTAATCGGAGGCCGGCGTCGCCTCGCGGCGGCGCAGCAGCTCGCGACCATCGGCATCGAGCGCGATGACCTCGGTCTTGGTGCCGCCGAGGTCGACGCCGACCCGCAGGGTCCCGGCGGCCGCACGCCGTGCGCCGGTCGCGAGATCGAACACCTCGGCGCCACGGGGGGGACGGAAGTGGGACTGGACGGCCATGACAGGGAGAGCGCGCCGATGCCGGTCAGGCTGACGTTGCGACGACCATTCCGGATGTTACCGCCGTGATGGACGGTCGCGGCCGCGGTGCCCGAGCGCGGTTCGCGCAGCGATGAATCCGAAGCCGCGCCGGCGGGATCCGCGGTAAAGTCCCGGGTTTTCGCCGGAGATTTCGATGACCACGATGGCTTGTGCCGACATCCTGGCGGGCCGCGCGCCCGCCGGGACTGCCGTCACCCTGAAGGGCTGGGTGCGGACGCGCCGCGATTCCAAGGCAGGCATATCGTTCGTGCACGTCTCGGACGGATCGGGCTTCCATCCCGTGCAGGTGGTCGCGCCCAGCGCGCTGCCCAACTACGCGAGCGAGGTGCTCCACCTGACCGCAGGTTGCGCCATCGAGGCGACCGGCAGCATCGTGCCCTCCCCCGCCAAGGGCCAGCCGTTCGAGATGCAGGCCACGGACATCCGCGTCATCGGCTGGATCGAGGACCCCGATTCGTATCCGATCCAGCCCAAGCCGCACACCCTGGAGTTCCTGCGCGAGGTTGCGCACCTGCGACCCCGGACCAACGTGATCGGGGCGGTGACGCGCGTCCGGCACACGGTCGCGCAGGCGATTCACCGCTTCTTCGGCGACAACGGCTTCTTCTGGGTCAACACGCCGATCATCACCGCCTCGGACGCCGAAGGCGCGGGCGAGCTGTTCCGGGTGTCGACGCTCGACCTCGCGAACCTGCCGCGACGGCCCGACGGCGGCGTCGACTTCGGCGCGGACTTCTTCGGCCGCGAGGCCTTCCTGACGGTGTCGGGCCAGCTGAACGTCGAGACCTATTGCATGGCGATGTCGAAGGTCTACACGTTCGGCCCGACCTTTCGCGCCGAGAATTCGAACACCAGCCGGCACCTCGCCGAGTTCTGGATGATCGAGCCCGAGATCGCATTCGCCGACCTCGCGGCGAACGCGACCCTCGCCGAGGCGTTGCTCAAGCACACCTTTCGCGCCGTGCTGAGCGAGCGCGCCGACGACATGGCTTTCTTCGACGAGCGCATCGAGAAAGGCCTGATCGCCAAGCTGCAGGGGATCGTCGATTCGGAGTTCGTGCGCATGGACTACACCGAGGCCATCGGCATCCTCGAGCGGGCGACGCAGAAGTTCGAGTTCCCGGTGCGCTGGGGGATCGACCTGCAGTCCGAGCACGAGCGGTATCTTGCCGAGACCCACGTCGGCAAGCCGGTGATCGTGATGAATTACCCGAAGGAGATCAAGGCCTTCTACATGCGCGTCAACGACGATGGCAGGACCGTCGCCGCGATGGACGTGCTCGCCCCCGGGATCGGCGAGATCATCGGGGGGAGCCAGCGCGAGGAGCGGCTCGATGTCTTCGACGCGCGCCTCGCCGAGGCGGGGCTCGACGCCACGCATTACGGCTGGTATCGCGACTTGCGCCGCTACGGCAGCGTGCCGCACGCCGGCTTCGGCCTGGGCTTCGAGCGCACGATCGCCTACGTGACGGGACTCGCCAACGTGCGCGACGTCATCCCTTTCCCGAGGACACCGGGAAACGCGCGGTACTGACGCCGGCGCGGCAGCCCCCCCGATGCCGCGCTCAGCGCAGGCCGTGGCCGTTGTACCAGTACTCCTGCAGGCAGATGATGTCGCGGTACGCGCCGGGCGGAAAACCGGCGCGCCCACCCCGGCGGTCGCCGAGGAGTTCCTCGAACAGCTTCGGGCATCCGTCGCGATCGCCCCACTGCGCCGCGATCAGGTTCACGATCCGCGGATAGCGCCGCGCCAGGACCTTCGGGTACACGTCGTCGGGCAGGCCCGCCACCCATTTGCGCGTCGACGGCAGCAGATAGCTCGCGGGCGTCGCCTTGCGCAGCGCCCGCCACCGCTCCAACCCGGCATCCACCGCGGGCTGCTCGTCCTCCGGTGCCGCCGCGACCGGCTTCTCCTGGTAGATGTCGTTGAAGATCTGCAGACCCTTGCGTGAACCATAGATCGACATAGGCTTCTCCCCGACGCCGCGCCGCGACCGCGGTCTTTGAGGCGGCCCGCGGATGCGGATAGGACCAAACGAGGATACCCCCGGCCCGGCGCGACGGCAACGCAACCGGCCGGCGTGCCCGCGCCGCAGGCGCCAACGCCGGACGCGACGCTATGAGGTCTCCCACATGTGCGCCACGAGGTGCTCGAAATCGAACGCGGGTTTCCAGCCCCAGTCGCGGCGCGCATCGCGGTCGTCGATGCTGCGCGGCCAGGAATCGGCGATCGCCTGCCGGAAATCCGGCGCATAGACGACCTCGAAGCCCGGTGCATGTCGCCTGATCGCCGCCTGCAACTCGGCGGGCGTGAAGCTGCATCCCGCGAGGTTGTACGACGAGCGCACCTGCAGCCGCGCCGCATCGGCCGCCATCAGCTCCAGCACCGCGCGCAGCGCGTCGGCCATGTAGATCATCGGCAGTCGCGTGTCGGGTGCCAGGAAGCAGCGGTACGCCTGGCCGCGCCTGGCTGCCTCGAACATCTCGATCGCGTAATCGGTCGTGCCACCGCCCGGGGGGGCCGCCCCGCCGATCACCCCGGGGTAGCGAACGCTCCTCACGTCCACGCCGAACCTCGCGAAGTAGTACTCGCAGAGGCGCTCGCCCGCGACCTTGCTGATGCCGTACATCGTCCCGGGATCCATGACCGCGGACTGCGGTGTCTGGTCGCGCGGGCTGTGCGGCCCGAACGCGGCAATCGACGACGGCCAGAACACGCGTTGCACGCTCCCCTCGCGCGCCAGCTCGAGGACGTTGAGCAGCCCGTTGACGTTGAGCGTCCAGGTCGCGATCGGTGCCGCTTCACCCCTTGCCGACAACAGCGCCGCGAGCTGGTAGACCTGCTCGATGCGGTGGCGTGCAACGACCTCGCGCAGCATCGCGCCATCGAGGGTGTCGAGGGCCACGAACTCCACCCGCGTCGGCTTTGCCGGAGCGCGCAGGTCCGCGGCGACGACGCTCGATTCACCGTGCACGTCGGCCAGCGCGTCGACCAGCTCGCTGCCGATCTGGCCGCTGGCCCCGATCACCAGGATGCGGCTCATCCGGACCGGCCGGGCCGCAGGATGCCGAGCTCGCGTCCCGCCGCGGCAAACGCCTCCATCGCGCGATCGAGCTGCGCTGGCGTGTGCGCGGCCGACACCTGGACGCGCACGCGCGCCTGGCCGAGGGGGACGACCGGGTGGAAGAAGCCGGTGACGAGCACCCCCGCTCGATAGAGGGCCTCGGCGAGCCTCTGGGCGAGTGGCGCATCGAACACCATGACCGGGATGATCGGGTGCGTGCCGGGCCGAAGCGCGTACCCCATGTCGGTGAGCGCGCGCCGCACGCGGGCGGCGTTCTCGAACAGGCGGTCGCGCAGCGCGGTCGAGGCCGCGAGGCGATCGAGGACGTACAGCGAGGTTCCGACGATGACCGGCGCCAGGCTGTTCGAGAACAGGTAGGGCCGCGATCGCTGCCGAAGCAGCTCGACCAATTCCCGGCGACCTGCCGTGAAGCCTCCCATCGCTCCGCCGAGCGCCTTGCCCAGCGTGCCGGTGACGATGTCGATGCGTCCCATCACGCCGTGATGCTCGTGCGTGCCCCGGCCGGTCGCGCCCATGAACCCGGTCGCATGGCTGTCGTCGACCATCACCAGCGCGCCATGACGGTCGGCGAGGTCGCAGATCGCGTCGAGCCGCGCGATGGTTCCGTCCATCGAGAACACGCCATCGGTCGCGATGATCCTGTAGCGGCACGACACGGCGGCCTCGAGCTTGGCCTCGAGATCGGCCATGTCGTCATGCGCATAGCGGAACCGCTTCGCGCGACACAGCCGGATGCCGTCGATGATCGACGCGTGATTGAGCTCGTCGGAGATCACCGCATCCGCCTCGTCGAGCAGGCACTCGAACAGGCCGCCGTTCGCGTCGAACGCAGCCGCATAGAGGATCGCGTCCTCGGTCCCGACGAAGGCCGCCAGCCGGGCCTCGAGCTCCTTGTGGATGCTCTGGGTGCCGCAGATGAAGCGCACCGACGACAGCCCGTAGCCGAATCGCTCCAGCGTGGAGATTCCCTGCGCCACCAGCGCGTCGTCGCCGGACAGCCCGAGGTAATTGTTCGAGCACAGGTTGATCCTGGTCACGCCGTCGTCACCGGTGACCTCGGGTCCCTGTCGGGACACCAGGATGCGCTCGGTCTTGTAGAGGCCTTCCGCGCGCGTGCGGTCGAGCCGCTTCGCGAGGTCGGCATAGAAATCGCTGCGGTCGCCTGCCGGCATCGGCACCCTCCGTCAATCGCCACTGCGTCGCAGCGCCCGCGCACCTGGCGGGATGCGCGATGCGGCGCTAGAACTGATCGTTCGCCAATGCCAGGGCGCTGGCGCTGCCGTCGGCCATCGCGCGCGCGCAGGCTTCGGCCTGCGGCAGCAGGGCCTCCGCGTAATAGCGCGCGGTCGCCAGCTTGGCGCTCCAGAAGCCGGCGTCGCCGCTGCCCTCGCGCAGCCGCGCAGCGGCGATCAGCGCAGCGCGTGCCAGCTGCCATCCACCCGTGGCGAGCCCCCACATCCGCAGATACGGCACCGAACCCGCGTGGGCGGCGCGCGCGTCCGCGCCGTAGGACGCCACCATCCAGTCGATGGCGCCCTCCAGCGCGCGGACCGTCGCCGCCAGCCGCGGTCCGATCGACTGCAGCGCCGGGTCGGCATCCACCGCGCAAGCCGCGGCGACGCGCGCGATCTCCTTCGCCACGGTGCGCGCCACGGCGCCCCCGTCGCGGGCGGTCTTGCGCCCGATCAGGTCGTTGGCCTGGATGCCCGTGGTTCCCTCGTAGATCGTGATGATCCGCGCGTCGCGGTAGTGCTGCGCGGCGCCGGTCTCCTCGATGAAGCCCATGCCGCCATGCACCTGGACGCCGAGGTAGGTGACCTCCTGGGCGGTCTCCGTGCACCAGCCCTTGACGATCGGGATCATGAAATCCACGAAGGCCTGCTGCTGCCGGCGCGCGTCCGCGCTCGCCGCGTGCCGCGCATTGTCCATCGCCGCGGCCGTGACGTATCCGATCGCACGCATCGCCTCGGTGTATGCACGCATGGTCATCAGCATGCGGCGGATGTCCGGGTGCTCGATGATCGGCGCGCCGCGGGTGCCGCGGTCGGAGCCGACCGGCCTGCCCTGAACGCGCTCGCGCGCATAGGCGACGGCACGCTGGTAGGCGCGGTCCGAGAGCCCGACGCCTTCCATGCCCACCGAGAACCGCGCGAGATTCATCATGATGAACATGTACTCGAGACCCCGGTTCTCCTGACCGACCAGATAGCCGGTCGCGCCGCCGTGATCGCCATAGGCCAGCACCGCGGTCGGGCTCGCGTGGATGCCCAGCTTGTGCTCCAGGGAGACGCAGCGCACGTCGTTGCGCGCGCCGAGCGAGCCGTCGGCGTTCACCAGCACCTTGGGGACGATGAACAGCGATATGCCCTTCACCCCTTCCGGGGCGTCGGGTGTGCGCGCCAGCACGAGGTGGATGATGTTGTCGGTGTAGTCGTGCTCGCCGAAGGTGATGAAGATCTTCTGCCCATGCAGGCGGTAGCTGCCATCCGGCTGCGGAACCGCGCGCGTGCGCACCGCCGCGAGATCGGAGCCGGCCTGCGGCTCGGTCAGGTTCATCGTCCCCGTCCACCTGCCGGAAACCATCGACGGCAGGTAGCGCGCCTTCTGCTCGGGCGTGCCGCAGAGCTCGATGGCGTCGATCGCACCCTGCGTCAGCAGCGGGCACAGGTCGAACGCCATGTTCGACGCATGCCACATCTCCTCGACGGCGGTGGCGACGAGCTGGGGCAGGCCCTGCCCGCCGTACTCGACGGGCTTGGTCAGCCCGTTCCATCCGTACTCGGCATACTGCGCGTACGCTTCCTTGAATCCGGCCGGGGTCTTCACCGTGCCGTCGGGGAGCAACACCGCGCCCTCGCGGTCGCCGCTCGCATTGAGCGGATCGAGGACCTCGGTCGCGAACTTGCTCGCTTCATCGAGGATCGCGGCGACGGTGTCGGGAGTGGCATCCTCGAAGCCCGGCAGCGTCGCGACCTGCGCCAGCCCTGCGAGCTCGTTGAGCACGAACTGCATGTCGGCGATGGGGGCGTGATAGGCGCTCATGGTGATCGACCGTAGGTGATGACCGCGATAGCGTAGCGCATCCCCGTCAAGGACGTGCGCTTCGTTCGTGGAGGAACGCGGTGGCGATGGACGGCGGATGCCGCGCGAGCGCGGCCCGACCGTCAGGCCGACAGTTCGCGCGTCAGCGCGGGAATGATCTCGAAGAGGTCGCCGACCAGGCCGTAGTCGGCGATCTGGAAGATCGGCGCCTCGGCATCCTTGTTGATCGCGACGATCACCTTGCTGTCCTTC
Source organism: Candidatus Levyibacteriota bacterium (assembly GCA_050256935.1). Taxonomy (GTDB): domain Bacteria; phylum Pseudomonadota; class Gammaproteobacteria; order Burkholderiales; family Casimicrobiaceae; genus VBCG01. The sequence goes on from JBLMVY010000288.1 coordinate 6,944, forward strand.
ATTCCCGCCAGGTGCTGGATCGCGCCCGAGATGCCGACCGCGACGTACAGGTCGGGCGCGACGATCTTGCCCGTCTGTCCGACCTGGTAGTCGTTGGGAACGTAGCCGGCATCCACCGCCGCGCGCGACGCGCCGATGGCGGCGTTCATCTTGTCGGCGAGCGCCTCGAGCAGGCGGAAGTTCTCCCCGCTGCCCATGCCGCGCCCGCCCGAGACGACGATGCGCGCACTGGTGAGCTCGGGACGCTCGGACTTGGTGAGCTCCTGGCCCACGACCCTGGAGGTCGCGACTTCGGCCGGCGCCGGAATCTCCTCGATCGCGGCGCTGCCGCCGGCCGCGGGCGCGGCATCGAAGGCCGTCGTGCGCACGGTGATCACCCTGACCGGGTCGCTCGATCGCACCGTCGCGAATGCGTTGCCTGCGTAGATCGGGCGCACGAACGTGTCCGGCGCCTCGATGCCGGTGATGTCGGAGATCTGGGCGACATCGAGCTTCGCGGCGATGCGCGGCGCCATGTTCTTCCCGAAGCTGGTTGCCGGCGCGAGCACGTGGGTGTAGCCACCCCGCGCGACCACGGCCAGCGCCGCCGCGGCGACGTTCTCGGCAGTCGGCTGGCGCAGATGGGCTGCGCCGACGGACAGGACCTTCGCGACCCCCGCGATTGCCGCGGCCGCCGCGACCGCGCCCCTCGCTTGATCGCCCGCAACCAGGACATGGACGTCGTCCCCCAGGCTGCGGGCGGCGGCGACGGCGTGCAGGGTCGCCGACTTGAGCGACGCGTTGTCGTGTTCGGCGATGACGAGTACGGACATCGAAGACCTCTCGGCGGTGGCCGCAGCGCCTGCGTCAGGGCAGGACCTTGGCCTCGTTGCGCAGCTTGGCGACCAGCTCCTTGACATCGGCGACGCGTCCACCGCCGCGGCGCTTCGCCGGCTCCGCCACCCTGACCGTGGCGAGCCGGGGCGCGATGTCGACACCCAACCCTTCCGGGGTCAGGGTGTCGAGGGGCTTCTTCTTCGCCTTCATGATGTTGGGCAGCGTCGCGTAGCGCGGCTCGTTGAGGCGCAGGTCGGTCGTCACCACCGCAGGCAGCGCGACCTCGAGGGTCTCCAGGCCCCCGTCCACCTCGCGCTTCACCGTCGCCGTCGTTCCCGCGACGTCGACCTTGGAAGCGAAGGTCGCCTGCGGCCAGTCGAGCAGCGCCGCCAGCATCTGGCCGGTCTGGCTCGCGTCGTCGTCGATCGCCTGCTTGCCGAGGATGACGAGCTGCGGCGATTCCTTCTGCGCGACCGCGCGCAGCAGCTTGGCCACCGCCAGTGGCTGCAGCTCGGCGTCGGTCTGGACGAGGATCGCGCGGTCGGCGCCAAGCGCCAGCGCCGTGCGCAGGGTCTCCTGGCAGGTCGTCGGGCCGCAGGACACTGCCACGACCTCGGCGGCGACGCCCTTCTCCTTCAGCCGGACCGCCTCCTCGACGGCGATCTCGTCGAAGGGATTCATCGACATCTTGACGTTCGCGGTCTCGACGCCGGTTCCGTCGGGCTTGACCCGCACCTTGACGTTGTAGTCGATGACGCGCTTGATGGGGACCAGGATCTTCATGATCGAGAAGCAAGTACTGTCGCGGGAATCATCAGTTTCGGCCGATCAAATCGTCGATGTGATATTGAACCTCGGTCGCCATCGCGCGCAAATGCCGAAGGTGCTCGCTCTCGACTTCAACGACGAGACCGCACTCGCATACGATACTCCCCTTCGTCCATGCGGAGGAAAGCTCGTCTGTCGTGATCGCGCCACATGACGGGCACTCGGCCATCAGCTCGATCGAGCCCCGGGTCGCGTCGAGCAGAAGGTGAATGTGCGTACTGCTCATTCTGGCATCTTGAGGCCGCGCACGCGAACGGCGAACCGCGAAATCTGCCAGTGGCGGCTCACCATTCGAGCATGCATGATGCCCAGGTAAAGCCGCCGCCGACGCTGAGCAGGAGAACCGTGTCTCCGCGCTTGATCCTGCCATCGCGAACCGCTTCGTCGAGAGCCAGGGGAATCGATGCTGCCGACGTGTTCGCGTGGCGATCGACACTGATTACGACGCGCTCGGCATCGATCCGGAGCTTCTTGGCAGAGGCCTCGATGATTCTCAGGTTCGCCTGATGTGGAATCAGCCAGTCGACGTCGTCGGACGTCATGGCATTGGCGCGAAGAGCTTCCGAACCGCCTTCGGCCATGGCACGAACGGCGAACTTGAAGACCGCCCCTCCATCCATGTGCAGATAGGGGCTGTCCTTCGCCGGCGTGCGCAGGACGTCGGGCGTCGAACCGTCCGCATGGAGGCTCGTGGTCCTGATTCCCGGCGTCTCGCTCGCGACCAGCACGGCTGCGGCGGCGCCATCACCGAACAGGACGCAGGTGCTGCGCTCCCTCCAGTCGAGAAGCTTCGACATTCGCTCGGCGCCGACGACCAGCGCTGACCTGCATTTCCCGGATGCAATCATGCCGTCGGCCATGGCGAGTCCGTACACGAAGCCCGAGCAGGCGGCCGACAGGTCGAAGCATCCGACCGTGCGGGCCCCGATGCGGCTTTGAACCATTGCCGCGGTCGTCGGGAACACGAGATCCGGACTGATGGTGGCGACGATGATCAGATCGATCGCATCGGCGCGCATGCCGGCCGCAGCAAGGGCCTGGTTTGATGCGGCCGCTGCCATGTCGGTCGTCGATTCGTGGTCGCCCGCAATGTGCCGCTGCGCGATTCCGGTCATCGATCGGATCCACTCGTCACTGGTGTCGACCGATCGCGCGAGCTCGTCGTTGGTCAGGACGCGGGAAGGCAGGTAGCTGCCGGTGCCAACGATTCGACTATGCATCTATGGGGCGTCCCGCGGAAAAACGGCAAAGGCACCTCGCCGCCGCCTCTGCGTGCGGCCGCAAGAAAATGTCACTTTTGGTCAGTTTTTCGGGCTTGGCGGGCCGGTCGCCTGCCAGTCCGCAAGTTCGATGTCTGGCGACCGCCCGGGCAGCCTCGGATCGATGCGCTGCAGCAGAAGTTGCGAAGATCTGGGGAATCAGAAAAGGCAATTTTCAACCAATTGTTTCCAAACATCTTTCCCGCGTTCCAGCCGAGACTGGAGCCCCGGCGACAATCCGCGGACCCGCTCTGGGCTATTCTATTCCAAGCCTGCGCCCCGTGGCGCAATTTGACCGGTCTTTGGTACGGACCTTGCAGCAAAGTACCCAAAAATGCGACGCCCCATGCACCCGATCTCCCTCCTCCGCAGGCTCAAGGCGCGGCTGCATGCCCGGCCCGACAGCGAGCACGAGCAGGCTGGCCTGCGTATCGTCATCGTAGGCCTCATCCTGGCGTACATGGCGCTGTTCCACGGGGCGCCCAGCCGGTGGTCGGCGACCGACCTGACCATCGTCCTGATGCTGAGCGGCTTTTTCGCGGTTGCGGTCGGGATCTTTGTCGCGATCTGCATCTGGCCGGCATCCAACGTTCCGCGACGGCTGCTCGGGATGCTCGCGGACAACGCCGGGGCCACCTGGTACATGGCCATGGCCGGCGAGTACGGCTACTCGATGCTGGGCGTGTTCCTCTTCGTGACGTTCGGCAACGGCTTCCGCTACGGTCGCCGCTATCTGTTCGGCAGTCAGGCGCTGTGCCTGGTCGGGTACATCGGGGTCATCGCTTTCGTTCCGTTCTGGCAAGGGCACCGTACGGCCGGAATCGGGCTGCTCATTGCGCTCATCGTGCTGCCCTATTACGTGGCAACCCTCCTGGAGCGCATCCAGGACGCCCTGGCCAAGGCGGAAGAAGCGAATCTTGCAAAGACCTCGTTTCTCGCGAACATGAGCCACGAGATGCGTACGCCCTTGAACGGGATCGTGGGGATTGTCGATCTTCTGCGGACGACGCCGCTGTCGATCCAGCAGGGCGAAATGGTTTCCCTGCTGCGGCACTCGATAAGCGTTCTGAGATCGCTGGTCGACGATGTCCTCGACATCAGCAAGATCGAGGCGGGTCGCCTTACGCTGGAGGTGGCCCCCTTCGACCTTCATGTATCGATCAACGGGCTCATGCACCTGCTCAGCCCCCATGCCAGCTCGAAGGGGCTGGCGTTGCACGCAGTGGTCGATCCCGCGATCGAATATCGCCTCAAGGGCGACTCGCACCATCTTCGCCAGATTCTCCTCAATCTGCTGGGCAATGCCATCAAGTTCACCGAGCGCGGCGAGGTGACCCTGGCCGTGAGCCAGGTTCGGGACACTGCGGAGGGCACGACCGTCCGATTCGAGGTCAGGGACAGCGGCATCGGCATCGCCCCGGAAGCCCTTTCGAAGATTTTCGAGCGCTTCGTTCAGGCGGACCAATCCACGACGCGGAAGTACGGAGGCACCGGACTCGGAACGACCATCGCGAAGCAACTGGCCGAGCTCATGGGTGGAGCGATAGGCGTGGAAAGCACGCTGGGACAAGGAAGCACGTTCTGGGTGGAGCTTCCTTTCCTGAAGGATACGTCGGCCGTCGAGGCGAGCGTCCCGCCGGCCTCCGCAACGGAAGCCGACCGGCCCCTCCCTGCGTCCCGCGAGATCGGACTCACCGTGGTGCTCGCCAGTGCGGCACTCGGCCAGGTTACCGCGACCCTGCGCGAGATCGGACAACCCTACGAAATCGTCACGCCGCTCAATCCACTCGGCATCCGCCTCGACGAGTTGATCCGCTCCAACGTCACGATTCGCGCGATCGTCGCGGCTTGCGACATCGACCAGGCATGCTCGGCGTTCGCCGCCGCGGCGCAGCGCCTGCCCGACAAGAACGTTGCGTACATCTATGTCGCCACCGGAGAGCTTTCGGTCGTCGACAAGGCGCGGGTGAACAGCATCAAAGGCGCGTTCGCGTTGCAGGAGGCAACACCGAGGCTGATCTCCAACGCGATTCACGCGGCAACCGCAGGGAACGAACAGTCCCGTTCGGTCGCCGGCGACCTCGCTTCCGAACTCAAGCGCGAACGCACTTCCCTCAAGGTGCTGGTCGCCGAGGACAACCCGACGAACCAGCGAATCATCCGCCAGCTGCTCGAGAGCGCCGGCCACGAGGTCGTCCTGGCGGGCGACGGCGAGGAAGCCCTGGATCTCTACGAGCTGGAAGAGCCGGACCTGGCCATCCTCGATTTCAACATGCCGCAGCGCTCTGGAATTGAAGTCATCCAGGCGATCCGCATGATGGAGCCTCCGGGCACGAGGATGCCGACGCTGATCCTCTCGGCTTCGGTCACCACGGAGGCGCGGGACCGCGCAAGGCAGGCCGGCGCGGACCAGTTCGTGGGCAAGCCATTCGACGCGGCCTCGCTGATCAGCGAGGTGGATCGGCTGGGCGAGCGCACCCCTCGTGCGAGGCGGAATGCAGTTGCGCGCCCGGAGATCGCAGGCACCGAATCCGCGCAGCCGCGGGCAAGCCGTCGCAGCCCGCCCGCGAATTCCGGATCAGGCGCACGGGGCTCGAACCGCGGACCGGGCGTCGCGACGACCGAATCCGAAAGGGAATTGCTCGATCCCGCGCGGCTTGCCCAACTCGAGGACATCGCGCGCGACCCGTCGTTCCTCACCGAACTCATTCACGGATTCTTCGGCGACGTAGACACCATCCTCGCGGGGACGCGTCATTGCATCTCGACGTCCAGGAAGTCGGACATCCCGGATCTGATGCACTCGCTGAAGGGGGCAGCCGTCGGCGTGGGCGCCACGCGTCTGGCTGCGCTCGCGGTCGACCTCGAGTCCTCGGGGCAGACCCTGTCGGCGGCAGGGCTCGAATCGAAGCTCGAATCGATCGTCGCGTGTTTCGACGCTACCTCGGCGTCGCTGAAGAGCTACCTCCAGTCGAATCACCGGGTGCCGACGTAGACCGCCGTCGCGGAAGTCCTACGCGTTGATGGCCCGTCCCGACGACGGATAGAGTTCCTCGACGAACTCCTCGTCCCGCGTCGCCGTCGGCAACTTCTCCTGGGCCCGAACGAGTCGCGCCATCATCCTCAAGTCGCGAGTCTCGAGCCGCATCGCAGCGTCGACCCACACGCCCACGATCGCACGCATTTCCGCGTGGGTGGCTGGCTGGAACTCTCTCTTCGCAAGCGACATGGCGCGATAGGTGTTGCGCTTCCGCTGGCGCGACTTGATGAGCGCTCGCACCGTCTCCAGTCCTGCGTCGTCCTCTGCAAGATGATCGACCACGCCCAGGTCGTACATCTCCTTGGCGGTAAACACCTGACCGCTCATGATGATGTCCTCGGCCTTGCGCAGGCCGATCTTCCGCCCCAGCAGCGAGAGCGCTCCCATGCCGGGAAACATGTTGAACAGCACCTCGGGGAACGACATGGTCGCGGAGCGCTCCGCCACGAGAACCTCGCTCGCGAGCGCGCATTCGAAGCCGCCACCGAAAGCCTTGCCCTGGACAAGCGAAATGGTCGCGATATCGGTCGCGAAACCATTCATGCGCCGATGCATGTTGTCGACGCAGAGGTTGCCGTAATAGGTCAGGGCTTCATGATTCTTGCCTAGGATCGCCTGGATGAACATCGACAGGTCGCCCCCGAGGTTGAAGACACCCGGGATTCGGCTGCCGAATACCGCAGTCTCGACCTTGCACTGGAGTCCTTGATGGACCATCCAGCCCTGATGCTGCTCCAGCCTTTGCTCGAACGCCGCAACCTCTTCCAGGAACGCGCCGTTGAAGCACGGACGAGGTGCCGGCTTCATCCACCAGTACATCGTCGAGGTTTCCTGATCGTAGTCGACCTCGATCTGGCGGAGATTGTTCGTGTTGGCGAGAGCGGGAAGCTCGGTGACTGCGTTCATGAAAACCCCCAAAAGAACAGCCAATCCTGAATTGGACGATCTTGGTCAGAAAATGCCGCCATGCGGCATGTGTGTAATCTACATCAGAATCCCGGGGGGCACGCAAGTGCAACCGTCAAACGGCAGATGAATCACGGGCAACGTTGCGAAAAAGGAAACCGGGCAATTCGTTGAAGCCCGAACTGCGACGGCTTTGCGAACACTCGGAGGGGCCCTGCACCACGAGGCGTTAACCGCTCTGTCGTGCACAACTTGTGCGCGCGGACGTTCAGCACAGGTCTGCACCGATCGGGCGGCGCGGCGAGGTAATCAGAGGAAATCTACAACCGGACCCAGCGGCCGCCCACGAACCCCTCGATGGGTCGAAAACTGGCCTTGTACGCCATCTTGTGGCTTTGCTCGATCCAGTACCCAAGATAAAGGTATTGCAGCCCCAGTTGGCTGCAGTGCTCGATCTGCCAGAGAATGCTCAGGGTTCCCAGGCTTCGGGCCGCCGGATCGGGGTCGAAGAAGGTGTAGACCGACGACAGGCCGTCCTCCAGGCGATCGATCAGGCTGACAATCCGCAGGCCGCCGTCGTCCCGGAACTCGTAGAGGTCGGTCGCGACATTGCTGTGCAGCAGGAAGTGCTGATACTGCTCGCGACTGTCCTGATCCATCCCTCCGCCCGGATGGCGCGCGCGCTGGTACCGCAGATACAGCTCGTAATGGACGGGATCGTAGCCTAATTCCCGCCTAACTACCGCCATCCGGGCGCCATCCCGCCAAGCCCGCCGCTGGCTGCGGCTGGGCCGGAATTCCGCGACGGGCACGCGCACCGGCACGCAGGCGCGGCAGTGGTCGCAGTAGGGCCGGTAGGTGAACGCACCGCTGCGGCGAAAGCCGAAACGCACCAGCTCGCTGTAGACGCGCGCATCGATCAGGTGGCTCGGGGTCGCGACCTGCGAGCGCGCGGCGCGGTCGGGCAGGTAGCTGCAGGGATAGGGCGCCGTTGCGTAGAACTGCAGCGTCGCCAATGGCAGGTCGTTGAGTTTGCTCACCCGAGGTCCGAGACGGGTCCCGGTCGCCAGCCTTCCGGAGCCGCGATGGAGTGTATCAATTCGTCGAGGTGCCGCGCAAAGCGCTGGCGGGGTATCGGCCGCGCACCCAGCGAGGCGAGATGACCGGTCTCCTGCTGGCAGTCGATCAGCGGCACGTCGCGACGCCGCAGCAGCGCCACCAGCGACGCCAGGGCGACCTTGGACGCATCGGTCTGACGCGCGAACATCGACTCCCCGTAGAACACCCGCCCAAGCGCAAGACCGTAGAGGCCACCGACGAGTTCATCGCCGCGCCACGCCTCGACCGAGTGCGCGTATCCCAGCCGGTGCAGCCGCCGATAGGCGTCGATCATCGCGGCGGTGATCCACGTCCCGCCACCCTGCCCTCGCCGCAGGCTCGCGCAGGCCCCGATCGACGCGTCGAACGCAGTGTCGACGCGAACCTCGAATTCCCCGCGCCTGATCCGCTTGGCGAGGGAGCGCGAGACGCGGAACTCGTCGACGTAGAGCACCATCCGCGGGTCGGGACTCCACCAGAGGATCGGCTGCCCCTCGCTGTACCAGGGGAAGATCCCGTG
>JBLMVY010000289.1:0-4048 GCA_050256935.1 Candidatus Levyibacteriota bacterium
CCTTCGGGCTGCGGCAAGTCGACGCTGCTGCGGATGATCGCGGGACTCGAGGAGATCACCGAGGGCGAGATCGCGATCGGGGGCAGGGTCGTCAATCGCGTCCTGCCCAAGGAACGCGACATCGCCATGGTGTTCCAGAACTACGCGCTCTATCCGCACATGACGGTGCGCGAGAACATGTCGTTCTCGCTGAAGCTCGCCAAGGTCGGCCGCGACGACCTCGAGAAGCGCGTCGCGCGCGCCGCCGAGATCCTTGCCCTGTCGTCCTATCTCGACCGCTATCCGCGGCAGCTCTCGGGCGGTCAGCGCCAGCGCGTCGCGATGGGGCGCGCGATCGTCCGCGATCCGCAGGTGTTCCTGTTCGACGAGCCGCTGTCGAACCTCGATGCCAAGCTGCGCGTGCAGATGCGCACCGAGATCAAGGAGCTCCACCAGCGCCTGAAGACGACGTCGATCTACGTCACCCACGACCAGATCGAGGCGATGACGATGGCCGACCGCATCGTCGTGATGCGCGACGGCGTCGTCGAGCAGGTGGGTGATCCGCTCACGCTCTACGACACGCCGGCGAACACCTTCGTCGCAGGATTCATCGGGTCGCCGGCGATGAATCTCGTCCCCGGCGTCGCGCGCACGGGCGGAGGATCGCCACAGGTCGAGTTCGAGGGCGGCGTGCGCCTGCCGCTGCCGCGCAGCGCGCGTGCCGCCGACGGCCAGGCGGTGCTCTACGGCATGCGGCCGGAGCACTGCCTGCTGGGCAGCGGCCCGGGCCTGCCGGCCGAAGTCGTCGTCGTCGAGCCGACCGGGGCCGACACCCAGCTCTTCTGCCGCTACGCCGGGCAGGAGCTTTCCTCGCTGGTCCGCGAGCGCGTCACCTGCCGTCCGGGCGACCGCGTCTCGCTGATGCCCGACATCGACCGGGCGCACTTGTTCGATGCGGCGAGCGGTGGGAGGCTCGCCGCCTGAGAAGCAGGACGCTTTCGAACGGAGATTTCCACCATCGACGCACGTCGACAACAAGGAGGAAGACCATGAGTGAGTTCAAGCGCCGCAAGTTCCTGAAGACTTCCGCTGGCGTCGCTGCCGGCGCCGCCGTGGGCCCGCTGATCTGGGTCAAGGACGCCAACGCGCAGTGGAAGAACACGCCGGAGAAGGGAGCGCACCTGCGCGTGCTGCGGTGGAGCCGCTTCGTCCAGGGCGACATCGACCAGTACATGAAGAACGTCGCCAAGTTCACCGAGAAGTACGGCATCCCGGTGCGCGTCGACAACGAAGGCTGGGAGGACGTGCGTCCCAAGGCCGCGGTCGCGGCGAACACCGGCGCCGGCCCGGACATCATCCTGTCGACCAACGACGACGCGAACCTCTACCCGGAGAAGCTCGTCGACGTCTCGGACGTCTGCAACTACCTGGGCGCCAAGCTGGGCGGGTTCTACCCGGTCTGCGATCCCTACCTGCGTCCCGACGGCAAGCACTGGATCGGCGTCCCGCTGGGCGTGGCCGGCGTGTGCATGGTGTATCGCCAGAGCGCGATCAAGGCCGCAGGCTTCGATGCGTTCCCGAAGGACTTCGACGGCTTCCTGAAGCTGTGCAAGGGCATGAAGGAAAAGGGTACGCCGGCGGGCTTTGCGCTGGGCAACGCCACCGGCGATGCGAACACCTGGGCGCAATGGCTGGTGTGGGGCTTCGGCGGCAAGCTGGTCGACGAGCACAACAAGGTGGTCATCAACAGCCCGGAGACGATCAAGGCGCTGGAGTTCGCGAAGGAGCTCTACCCGACCTTCGTGCCCGGCACGCTGTCCTGGCTCGATCCCAGCAACAACAAGGCCTTCCTCGACGGCCAGCTGTACCTGACCAACAACGGCATCTCGATCTACTACGCGGCGAAGACCTCGTCGGACCCCAAGCTCAAGGCGATGGCCGACGACATCTACCACGCGAACATGCCGGTGGGCCCGATCGGCCATCCCACCGAGTTCCAGCTGTTCTTCAACCAGATGATCTTCAAGTACACCAAGTTCCCCCGGGCGGCGAAGGAGTTCCTGCGCTTCATGATGGAGCCCGAGCAGATGGACCCGTGGGTCCAGTCGTCGATCGGCTACGTGACCCCGCCGCTGCGCTATTACGAGAAGAATCCGATCTGGACGGCGGACCCGAAGAACACGCCCTACCGCGACTCGATGAAGAACATGCTGCCGTCGGGCTACGCGGGCAAGATGGGCTACGCGTCCGCAGGCGCGCTCGCCGACTTCATCGTCGTCAACATGGTCGCCGAGGCCGCGTCGGGGGCGAAGACGCCGCAGGAGGCCGCCGAGCGGGCGCAGAAGCGGGCCGAGCGCTACTACAAGGTATGACGTCGCGCCGGAACTGCGAGTGTGCTTGAGCTGAACGTCCCGTCGGCGCGACGCCATACCCGCCGCGCGTTTGACCCGGCGCCAGGGCGCCGGTCAACGCGCGGATTCTCGCGTGACTTGCCGGGACCTCTCGGGCTGGGTCCGTCGCTCACGTAGCGTACGCCCCGTGGCTGCGCCGACATCTCGCCTGCTGGACAGCCGCAACGCCCTCGGGCTCGCCTTCATGGTGCCCGCGGGCGGGCTGCTGCTGGTGTTCCTCACCTATCCGCTGGGACTCGGCACCTGGCTGGGCTTCACCGACGCCAAGATCGGCCGGCCGGGCGAGTGGATCGGCCTCGAGAACTTCGAGTACCTCTGGAACGACTCGGTCACGCGGCTGGCGCTGTTCAACACGATCTTCTACACGGTCGTCGCCAGCGTGATCAAGTTCGTGCTCGGGCTCTGGCTCGCGCTGCTGCTGAACAAGAACCTCCCGTTCAAGTCGGCCGTGCGCGCCGTCGTGCTGCTGCCGTTCATCGTGCCCACCGCGCTGTCGGCGCTGGCCTTCTGGTGGATCTACGACGCGCAGTTCTCGGTGATCAGCTGGGCCCTGACCCGGATGGGCCTGATCCACCAGTACATCGATTTCCTGGGCGACCCCTGGAACGCGCGCTTCTCGACGATCGCGGCCAACGTCTGGCGCGGCGTGCCTTTCGTCGCGATCACGCTGCTCGCCGGGCTGCAGACCATATCGCCGTCGTACTACGAGGCGGCGAGTCTCGACGGCGCCACGCCATGGCAGCAGTTCCGCTACGTGACCCTGCCGCTGCTGACGCCGATCATCGCCGTCGTCATGACCTTCTCGGTGCTGTTCACCTTCACCGATTTCCAGCTGATCTACGTGCTGACCCGCGGCGGGCCGCTCAACGCGACTCACCTGATGGCGACCCTGTCGTTCCAGCGCGCGATTCCGGGCGGCAGCCTCGGCGAGGGCGCCGCGATCGCCACCGCCATGGTGCCTTTCCTGCTCGCGGCCATCCTGGTCTCGTATTTCGGCCTGCAGCGCCGCGCCTGGCAGCAGGGCGGAGCGGACAAATGAGCCAGGCCTCCGTCGACACCCAGGGGATGAACTACCTGACGTCGCTGCCGCGGCGGGTGGTCACTGTGTGGGTGCCGCTGGCGGTGTTCCTGATCGTGCTGCTGTTTCCCTTCTACTGGATGGCGATGACGGCGTTCAAGCCCGACGACGAGCTGCTGTCGCGCGCCGCCAACCCGTTCTGGATCCACAGCCCGACGCTCGCGCACGTCAAGCACCTGCTGTTCGAGACCTCGTATCCGAGCTGGCTGTGGAACACGCTGCTGGTCTCGGTCGTGGCGACCTTCGCGTCGATCGTCTGCAGCGTGCTGGCCGCCTACGCGATCGAGCGCCTGCGCTTTCGCGGCTCGCGCTACGTCGGCATGGCGATCTTCCTCGCCTACCTGGTGCCGCCGTCGATCCTGTTCATCCCGCTGGCCAAGATGGTGACCGAGCTGCACCTGTTCGACACCCGGCTCGCGCTCATCCTCACCTACCCGACGTTCCTGATCCCCTTCTGCACCTGGCTGCTGATGGGCTACTTCAAGTCGATTCCGGTCGAGCTCGAGGAATGCGCGCTGATCGACGGCGCGAGCCGCCTGCAGATCCTGGTCCGCATCGTCCTCCCCCTGGCCGTGCC
>JBLMVY010000290.1:0-2551 GCA_050256935.1 Candidatus Levyibacteriota bacterium
ACCACGAACATCACGAGCGCGTGCAGGTCGGTCTTGCCGGAGCTCGTGACCTGCATCGGAATGCCGCCCTCCTGGCCCGCCGCCGCCTGACCCGCCGCAACGCGCATCACGCCGTTCGGACCGCGGATGCTCTGTTCGCCGCTGATCACCAGGAAGGCCTCGGAGCCGGGGTGGCTGTGGACCGCAGTGGTGCTGCCGGGAGGACCACTCGCCTCATTGATCCGCAGCAGATACTGCGGAGCGACGAAGCGGGGGATGGGACCCAATTCGGCGACCTTGGTGCCGCCCGGCGTGTTCCCGTCCGGCGCACCGAGGGTGAACAGCCAGATCCTGCCGGCGGACTCGGCGACCAACGACCAAGTGCTCTCAGCGGCCACGGCTTGGGCGCGATCGGGGAAGTTCTCGACGCGCCAGAAGAGCGGCCCCGGCGGCAGATCCGCGACCTTCTTTTGGACGAGAGGCTTGATGACCAGTGCCTGCTGGGCGATTGCCGGCGAAGGCCCTGCCGCAAGTCCGACGATTCCACAGACCAGAGTCAAAAGAGTGAATGCATATCGAGGCATCGCAAGTCTCCCGGGTTGGCGCGTCCCCGAAGCATCTTGTGAGGCACGTCAGGGTCGCGGACGGCGCAAGCCGCGATGGCCATTGGAAGCGCCGACGGGCGCACGCCGCCCGATGGAACGGTTATGCTTGGCGTATGGAAATGTTTCGCCAGACGAATCAGTGCCTTGCAATCGGCCGGCGACGGGCGTCCAAGTGCCTGCACCACGCGAAACCAGCGATGAACTAGCGCGCCCGCGCGCGCAAATCGGCGATTGGTTCGCCGACCCCGGCAGCAACGAGCTGATCCGCGGCAGCGAGCGAGTGCGGATCGAGCCCAAGGCGATGGACGTGCTGATGCTGCTCGTCGCCCGCGGCGGGCGCGTCGTCACCCGCGAAGAGCTGTTTGCGACGGTCTGGCCGGGGGTGGTTGTCGGCGACGAAGCGCTCACGCAGACCATCAACAAGCTGCGCAAGGCGCTGGGCGACCGTTCCCGATCACCGTCCTACATCGAGACCATCGCCAAACGCGGCTACCGCCTGATTGCGCCGGTCCGCCGTGGCGAAGCGGTCGACGCGGTCCCGGCGGGCGCCGATCCAGCCGTGTCGGACCAGCCTCCTGCCGGCCACGGCCCTCCCGGCCAGCGCACTTCCGGCCAGCGCCGTTACGCCCGGTCAGTCGGCGGGATGATCGCCGTGCTGGTCATGGCCGTGGCCGCAGCTGTCTACTTCTTCCATCCGATCCCCGGTGCGCCGCCCGCTCCGGATACCCGCGCCCAGGGGGGCACACATCCGCAGGGCTGGGTCACCGTCTCGGTGGCGCCCTTCGTGTCCCTGAGCGCTGACCGCAAGCAGGACTATCTTGCGCGCGGCATCAGCGACGATCTGATCGCTGCGCTTTCGCGCGTGTCCGACTTGCGCGTGATCCGTGAATCCAGCGCCTCGGCCGGGGGCCCAGCGGCGCAGGCGGCGCGGTATCGCATCCTGGGCAGTGTGCAACGGGAATCCGGGACGCTGCGCATCATCGTCCACCTGGTCGATTCGAACACCCATGCGGAGCTCTGGTCCGAGCGGTTCGAGCGCCCGTTCGGCGACCTGTTCGCGATCCAGGACGAGATGGCCGTCAAGCTCGCCGAGCTGCTCCCTGCGAAGATCAGCGACGTCGAGCGTCGTCGGCTCGCCAAGCGGTATACGACCAGCCTGGAAGCTTACGACGATTTCCTGCGCGGGGAGGCGTCGTTTCTCGTCCGTCAGCGCGAGGCGAACGAGGCGGCGCGGGCGCTCTATCGCAAGGCGCTCGATCTGGATCCGAAGTTCGCGCGCGCCTATGCGGGGCTCGCGATGACCTATGCGATGGCCCCCCGCTTGAACGAATCCGCCGACCCGTCGCCCGACCTCGACAGGGCGCTGAAGCTTGCCGAGACCGCGCAGCAGATCGATCCCGATCTGCCCGAGGTCTATTGGGCACTCGGCTTCGTTCATGCGCAGAGCCGTCGCCACGACGAGGCGATCGCATCGCTGCAGAAGTTGATCGAGCTCGACCCCTCCTTCGCCGATGCCTATGCACTGCTCGGTGGCATCTACACCTACATCGGGCAGCCGGCGCGGTCCATACCGCTGCTGCGCACGGCCATGCGATTGAATCCCGACGGCGGATATCTGTACTTCCTGCTCCTTGGCCGGGCGTACCTGTTCGAAGACGACACCGAGCAGGCGCTGGTCAACCTGCGGGCGGCGGCGATACGCAATCCGGTGGACGTCGAAACGCACGTCTATCTGGCGGCTGCATCCGTGGCGGCCGGAGAGCGTTCCGCCGCCGCCTGGGAAGCCGAAGAAATTCGCAGGCTGCAGCCGGGCTTCTCGACCCGCCAATGGCTCGAGACCTACCCCATGACCAGCGCAAGGCAAACGCGACGACTGCAGACGCTTCTCGCCGATCTGGCGCTGTAGGCGAAAGGGGTCTGCCTTGCGGCCGACCCCTCGGGCCTTTCGGCGCCCGCCCCCTCGGCCG
>JBLMVY010000291.1:0-12593 GCA_050256935.1 Candidatus Levyibacteriota bacterium
ACGCAGGATGGCTCTGGCCCAAGGGCGTGATGGGCAAGCGGCCCGGGACGGTGACGCTTTCGGTCGGCAAGCCGATCGCGCCCGATGCGATGGACCCCGCGCAGCTCACGCGTGCGGTCGAAACCTGGATCGAAGGCGAGGTCCACCGCCTGGGCCGGCCCGAATGACTCGCGGCTACCTTCGCGACGGCGACGCAGCCACCCAGCGCGAAGGCCAGCTGCGCAGCCTCGTCCTCGGCGGACAGACGATCGAATACCGGCTGATCCGCGCGCGACGGCGTTCGATCGGCATGGAGGTCCACCTCGAAGGGCTCACCGTGCGCGCACCCCGCTGGGTCAGCCTGCGCGACATCGAGGCGGCGCTCGTGGAGCGGGCGAAATGGATCGTCCGCTCGCTCGCCGAGTGGCGCGGCCGGCGCCGCGACGTGATGCCGCGCCAGTGGACGACCGGCGAGCCGATCGTCTACCGCGGCCAGGAGCTCTCGCTCGAGGTCTTCCCCGCGCGCAGGCTGTCCATCGCGGCAGACCTCTTCAACCTCACCGTCCGCCATCCCGAGGCGCACGACCAGGGCCAGGTCGCCGACGGCGTGCGGCTCTGGCTCAAGGACCAGGCGTGGGCGCTGGTCGCAGCCCGGGTTGCGCACTACGTGCAGCGCGTGAGCCCGCGTCCGGCGACGGTGCGCCTGTCGGATGCACGCAGCGAATGGGGAAGCTGCAACGCCAAGGGCGAGATCCGCCTCAACTGGCGCCTCGTGCAGCTGCCGCCGGCGCTGGCCGAATACGTGGTCGCGCACGAGGTCGCCCATATCGTCGAGCTCAACCATTCGGCCCGCTTCTGGAGCGTCGTCGAATCGCTGCTGCCCGGCCACGCCGCGCTGCGCCGCCAGCTCGACGACTGGACGGCCCTGTTGGCGGCGTGAGCCCGGGAGCAGGGGCGTCATCCAGCGCAGTGGCGAATCGCGACTGCAGCGCTCGACGCCCCGTGCGACCGCCTCGGGTCGCCCTCCGCTCGCCATCGCTCGCGGAGCCTTGCTCCGCCTCGGCGATCGCCCCGCGCGCGTGCGCGGCGGGGATGCGACCAGGGCGAATCGCCGCTGCGAGGCCGACACGCAGCCGTTCACCTGCCGGGACGGTCCAGGGAGGCCGAGCGGCGTGAGCCCGGGAGCAGGGGGTCAGCGCTCCTGCGGCGCCGACAGGTCGGGCAGCCGCAACCCCACGCGCGCCTGCGACTTCAGCAGGCGCGTCAGCGCCGTGGCCAGGTCGTCGTGTCCGCGGGTGTCGCGCCAGTGACCATGATCGGCCCGGAAGTGGAAGCCGCCGCTCTTCGCGGCCACCCAGATCTCCCGATTGGGCACGTGGCGGTTGACGATGATCTTGCTGCCGTCCTCGCACTCGATCGTCAGCACGCCGTCGGTCAGATTCCAGTCGATGTCGGCATCGCTGGTCTCGAGCGCGGCGTCGAGCGCCAGCCCGATCCTCTCGAACGTCGCGTCGGTCGCGGCAATGAAGGCGGTTTCGTGCATTGCGTCATGCTAGGATTTGCCGCGATGGTACGTCAAATCCGGATCCGCAATGCACTCGCTGCGCTGACGCTCGCGGCGCTGACACTCGCGGTCGCGGCGTGCGGGATCAAGGGCCCGCTGCGCCCGGCGCCCAAGGCGGCGCCCGCGGCCCGCGCGGCGACCACCGCCGCGCCCCCTGCGCCATCGACCGCCCAGACGCCGGCGTATCCCAAGCCGTGAGCGCGTTCGAGTACGTCGACGGCGAGCTGCACGCCGAGGGCATGTCGCTGACCGCGATCGCCGATCGCTACGGAACGCCCTGTTATGTCTACTCGCGCGCGATGCTGACGCGCGCATACCGCGAATTCGACGCGGCCTTCGAGGGCATCCCGCACCTGATCTGCTACGCGATGAAGGCGAATTCCTCGCTCGCCATCATCGACCTGTTCGCCCGGCTCGGCAGCGGATTCGACATCGTGTCGGGGGGCGAGCTGGCGCGCGTCGTGGCGGCCGGGGCCGACACGCGCAAGGCCGTGTTCTCCGGCGTCGGCAAGAGCGATGCCGAAATGGAGGCGGCGCTCGCCGCCGGGATCCTCTGCTTCAACGTCGAGTCGGCGAGCGAGCTCGATCACCTCGCCGCGGTGGCCCGGCGGATGGGCCGGCGGGCGCCGGTGAGCCTGCGCGTCAATCCCGACGTCGATCCGCTGACCCATCCCTACATCTCGACCGGGCTCAAGGAAAGCAAGTTCGGCATCGAGTTCGCGGAAGCCCCCGCCCTGTATCGCCGCGCGGCGGCGATGCCGTCGATCGACGTGCGGGGAATCGACATCCATATCGGCTCCCAGATCACCGAGCTCGACCCCTACCGGGAGGCGGCGGGAAGGGTGCTCGCGCTGGTCGACGCGCTCGCGGCGGAGGGCATTGCGCTCTCCCACATCGATTTCGGCGGCGGGCTCGGCATCCGCTACCGCGACGAATCGCCGGTGCTCATCGCCGACTACGCTCGCATGCTGCGCGGACTCGTCGCCGGCCGGCGCGAGACCCTGGTGTTCGAACCGGGCAGGCGCCTGGTGGGCGAGGCAGGCGTGCTGCTGACGCGCGTGCGCTTCGTCAAGCCGCAGGCCACCCGCAACTTCGCCGTCGTCGACGCGGCGATGAACGATCTGCTCCGGCCGTCGCTGTACGAGGCGTGGCACGCGATCGACCCGGTCCGTCCGCGGCAGGCCGAGCCGAGCCTGTGGGACGTCGTCGGACCGGTGTGCGAGAGCGGCGACTTCCTGGGCCTGGACCGGATGCTTGCGGTGGAGGAAGGCGATCTGCTCGCGGTGCGCGCGGCGGGCGCATACGCGATGTCGATGAGCTCCAACTACAACAGCCGCCCGCGTGCCTGCGAAGTGCTCGTCGACGGCGAGAGCGCGCTGCTCATCCGCCGTCGCGAGACCGTCGCGGAGCTCCACGCGCAGGAAATTCGATTGCCCTGATCGACGCTGCGCGAAACAGCGCGTCGAGCGCTCGAATTCGCGTCCGAAAACGGGTCGAACGCGATTTGCGGATTCGCAACACTCGCGTTCCCGGCCGTTCGAATCGAGGTACAGATCTTGCAAAAGCGCTAAACGTGGCTACAATGCAGGCAGCAGGTGCCAATGGATTTGTCAAGAGGTCGGCTCCAAAAATTTCGCAGCAGGAGCAGCTCCTTGTGATTCCGGCGACATCTGCCAAGAAGGACCATAAAAGGTACATTGAACTCAGACAGGAGAATCAACGATGATGGCTGACATGATGTCGATGATGACGCCGGCGGCCCCCGCCGCGGCGCCGAAGAAGAAGGCGAAGAAACGCAAGGCGGCCCCGAAGAAGAAGGCCGCCAAGAAGGCTGCGCCGAAGAAGAAGGCCGCCAAGAAGAAGGCGACCAAGAAGAAGGCGGCCCCGAAGAAGAAGGCCGCCAAGAAGAAGGTCGCAAAGAAGAAGGCGGCCCCGAAGAAGAAGGCCGCCAAGAAGAAGGCGACCAAGAAGAAGGCTGCGCCGAAGAAGAAGGCCGCCAAGAAGAAGGCTGCCCCGAAGAAGAAGGCCGCCAAGAAGAAGGCTGCCCCGAAGAAGAAGGCCGCGAAGAAGAAGTAGCTTCTTCGACCCAAGCGCCGTCGCAGATGTGTGACGGACGAAAACGGGCGACGCGATGCGTCGCCCGTTTTGCATCAGGGAGCCGGATCGAAGGGCCGCGCCGGCCCCCGCCCCTGCTGCCATCCGAATGTCCGGGGCGCGGAGGCGCCCGACTGCGACATCCCCGGAACGATCCTGCCGTCAGCGCTCGCTGATCGTGCTGTCGCGCACCGCCGACGCGGCGATCGCGGGCTTGGCGGCGTGGTGACCGGCAGCGGCCGGGCCGGCGCGCCGGGTCGACGCGACCTTGGCCTTGGCGGGGTGCTGGGCGTCGTGCCGAACGGCCTTGACGCCGGCCTTCGCGACCCGGGTCTTGGCCGGATGCCGATGGCCACGGCTCGCCTCCCGCGCCTTGGCCGGACGCGGATGGCCGCGACTCGCCTGCTGGGTCCTGACCGGGCGCGCATCGCTGGTGATGCGCAGCCGCTCGCCGGCCCGCAGCCAGTTCCTCGACAGATGGTTCCAGCGCCTGATGTCCTCCATCGAGACGCCGTAGCGCGCCGCGATGCCGTGCACGGTGTCGCCGCGATGCACGACGTAGTAGAACGTGCGCCCGGCGGGCACCGTCGTGAACACGGCATGCTCGAGCGACTCGGCGCTCGCCTCGGAGGCGCGCTGCGACGGGACCAGCAGTGAATAGCCGGTGGGCACCGTCGAGCGCGGACCGATGCCGTTGACCGACTTGAGGGTCTCGAGCGACATCCCGTAGCGCAGCGCGACCTGGGCGAGCGTCTCGCCGGGTTTCATCCGGTGCGCCTGCCACGAGACGAGCGGCTGGTCGATGAGGTCGAGCTTGGCCGCGAAGATCTCCGCCTTGTCGATGGGCAGCAGGATGCCGTACTCGTCGGCGCCGGAGATCACCGGCCGGTTGTGCTGGGGATTCAGGGCCAGGAATTCGTCGAGCGGCAATTCGGCCAGCTCGGCTGCGCGCTTGACGTCCATCTGGACGGTCGTCCGGACGATGGTGAAGTAAGGCGTGTCGGGAACGTCCGCCAGGACGAGACCGAATCTCGCAGGGTCGGCGACGATGTTCTTGACCGCCTGCAGCTTGGGCAGGTAGTTGCGCGTCTCGTCGGCCATGCGTTGCAGGCTCGAGTAATCGGTGGGCAGGCCGCGCGCACGGTTGCGGGCGATCGCGCGCTCGACATTGCCCTCGCCCCAGTTGTAGGCGGCGAGCGCCAGCTGCCAGTCGTTGAACTCCGCGTGGAGCTGCTGCAGGTAGTCGAGCGCCGAATTGGTCGCGGCGACGACGTCACGCCGCGAATCGAACCACCAGTTCTGCTTCAGGCCGTAGAGCTTCGCGGTCCCCGGCATGAACTGCCAGATGCCCGATGCATGAGTTGCGGACATTGCGTTCGGGTTGAACGCGCTCTCGACCATCGGCAGAAGCGCAATCTCCAGCGGCATGTGCCGCTGGTCGACCTCGGTGACGATGTGGTAGAGGTAGCGCCGGCTGCGCTCGACCATGCGTGCGACGTAGTCGGGGCGGGCCGCATACCACTGCTCCCATTTGTCGACCAGCGGACCGTCGATGTCGGGGATCGCGTAACCCCGCACGATGCGATCCCACAGATCGCCTGTGGCGGCGGGCAGGGGCTCGAGATCGGCCGTCGGTCCCTCGAAGGGGTTGTCGACGACGATCTTGGGCGGTGCGGGAGGGAAGTGGACTTCGGGGAGCTGCGCCACCGCGGAAGGCGGCGAAGCCGGGGGAGAGTTGGTGATGGTCGCACACGAGGCAAGCGCGAGGATCACCGGCAGGATCAGGTATCGTCGAAAGCGCAATTCGATCGGTCCAATGCAATGAGGCGCGAATCCTCGACGGACCGCGCAAGCTGCGGGGATGGTAGGCCCGGGGACGCCAAGCGTCAACCCGAATCGGCAGCACGGCGCGGACCTTCCCGGATTCGCAGTCGGCCGTGCGCCGGCGCCGGCGCCATCCGTCGGGCCATGGGCGCCGCGCGTCGAGCCTGCGCCATCACTGGAATCCGTTCTTCCATTCGCGCAACTCGGCGAACACGTCCACCGCGCCGGTGAGCGAACGGCCCGCGTGCAGCGCTGCCGCCGCGACCACACCGGGGACCTCCGCGCGCAGGAATGGATTGGTTGCGCGCTCGTCGGCGATGGTCGACGGGAGCGTCGGCGCTCCCGCATCGCGCTTCGCCTGCGCGCTCGCCATGCGCGCGGGCAACTGCGGATTCCCGGGCTCGACCGTCGCCGCGAAGCGCAGGTTGGCGATCGTGTATTCGTGGCCGCAGAAGACGCGCGTCGTCCCGGGCAGCGCGGCGAGCTTGGACAGCGATTCCCACATCTGCGCCGGCGTGCCCTCGAACACGCGCCCGCAGCCCGCGGCGAACAGCGTATCGCCGCAGAACAGGATCTGCTGAGGGGCGGAGAAGAACGCGATGTGCCCCGCCGTGTGGCCCGGGATGTCGATCACGTCGAGGCGAAGCCCGATGCCCGGCACCACGATCGAGTCGCCCTGCGCGAGCGCGTGGGTGCGCCCCGGGATCGCCTCGTGCGCAGGGCCGAAGACCGGGACCTGGAACCGGCGCGTCAGCGCGGGGATCCCGCCGACGTGGTCGCCGTGATGGTGGGTCGCGATGATCGCGGCGAGATCGAGCGCATTCGCCTCGAGGTACGCGAGCACCGGCGCGGCATCGCCGGGATCGACGACGGCTGCATGTCGGCCTTCGCGCAGCAGCCAGATGTAGTTGTCCCTGAAAGCGGCTATGGGGATAATCGGCGTCATGGATCAACCCTGCGGTTTCGAGGCAAGCGCGCATCAATCGCTGGGCGCGTGGTTCGCGACGCCCCTCGGCGCGTATCTCTGCGCGCGCGAGCAGGCGTACTTCGATCATACCGTCGCCGACATCTTCGGCTTCCATGCGCTGCAGATCGGCCTGCCGCAGTGCCCGACGCTGGCGCAAAGCCGCATCGTGTCCCGGTGGACGCTCGATTACGACCCCCCCGCCGACATCGTCGCCGATCCCCACGAGCTGCCGTTTGCCGAGAACACGATCGACCTGATCGTCCTGCCGCATGCGCTGGAGTTCGCCGACGATCCGCACCTGATGCTGCGCGAAGCCTACCGGGTCATCCGCCCCGAGGGCCAGATCGTCATCTCCGGCTTCAACCCGTTTTCGCTGTTCGGCTTGCGCCGCTACTTCGGTCGCGGGGCGACGCCGCCGTGGAACGGCAACTTCATCGCGCTCTACCGGCTGAAGGACTGGCTGTCGCTGCTGGGCTTCGACGTCGTCGGCGGGCGCCTCGACTGCTACGTTCCCCCGTTCTCCCAGGACAAGTGGCTGCATCGCTTCGCGTTCTTCGAGAAGACCGGGGACCGCTGGTGGCCGATCACCGGCGGCGTCTACTACCTGCGCGCCACCAAGAAGGTGCTGGGCATGCGGCTCATGACGCCGGCCTGGGAGCGACGCGAGCGCAGGAAGAAAGCGCTGGTGACCGCGCACGGTGCGCGCGAGGGACTCACGACGCATCGGCTGCGCCGATGAGCGCGGTCGTCATCTACACCGACGGGGCATGCAAGGGCAACCCGGGGCCCGGCGGCTGGGGGGCGCTGATCGCCTGGGACGGCCACGAGAAGGAGCTCTTCGGCGGCGAGCCGCAGACGACCAACAACCGGATGGAGCTGACCGCGGTCATCCGCGCGCTCGAGGCGCTCAAGCGCGACTGCGACATCGACCTGTACGTCGACTCGCAGTACGTGAAGAATGGCATCGAGACGTGGATCAAGGGCTGGAAGAAGAACGGCTGGCGCACCAGCGACCGCAAGCCGGTCAAGAACGCCGAGCTTTGGCGCGAGCTCGACGCGCTGGTCGCGGGCCACAGAATCCGCTGGCACTGGGTGAAGGCCCATGCCGACACGCCCGGCAATCACCGCGCAGACGAGCTCGCCAACCGTGGCGTCGCGGTAGGCCGGCGCGGCGCCTGAGCGCCGCCGTCACCCGGCGCCGGAGGCGCGCTCGACGCGGCGCGCGAACACGGTCATTTCCTTCTCTGCCTGGCGGTCCCCCTTGCGCTTCGCGACCTCGATGCCCCGGCGATAGGCGGCGAGCGCGGCCGGAGGGTCGCCGCTGCCTTCGAGCGCCTTGGCATAGAGCTTCCATCCGGCGGTGAACTCCGGGTCGAGGGCCAGCGCGCGTTCGAGCGCCGCCCGCGCGTGCTCCCAATCGCCCAGCTTCGCGTATTCATTGCCGATCGAGTAGTGCAACAGCGCGCTCTCCTTGCCCGAGGCGAGCATGCGCTCGAAGCTGGCGAGCGCCGCGCTCTTCGGAGGCGGATCGCCCACGGGCCCGTCCTGGCCGCCGGTCATGTCGCCGTGCTAGTGCAGGATCGGGGAGCCCGTCTCGCAGTTGATCCTGCGCAACGGATAGATCACCTGCTTGTCCGCGCCGTTGAGCGACCCCTCGACCGTCTCGTAGAGCCAGCCGTCGACGGCGCTGCGCCGGTAGATGAGGCGCGCGGGGAATCCGGCCGCCGTGTTCGCGAACGTGAAGACCGTGTCCTTGTTGTCGGTCGTGGTCGTCGCGAGCTTGAACGCCAGCTCCTTGCGGTCGCCCGAGAACTGCGAGAACACGATCGCTCCGTCAGTCGATTGAAGCCGCAGGTACTCGTAGTCGTTCATCTTGCCGTCGAGTGCGAGTTGTCCGACGCCGACCATGATGTCGCCCTGCGGCGGCATCCAGTACTCGCGGAATTCGCGATGGTTGACTTCGCCGCGCCAGCATCCCTGCAGCCAGGAAAGCGGCGCAAGCGGACCGGCGACGGGAGGCGCAGCCTTCCCGGCGTCCGCCGCCGCGGGTGCAGGTGCTGCGGATGGCGCTGATGCCGCCGGAGCCGCGGGCTGCGTCGGGGCGGCGGGCTGTGCGCCCGACGCTGCGGCGGGTGCCGATGCGGGCGCCTGCGCATAAGCGCCGGTGGCCGACAGCAGCGCGGCCGCCGCCAGTGCCGCGAGCAATGGGGGACGGAGGGTGTGGCGAAAGCGGTTCATCGTCGTTTGGTGGCGGTCACTGCGGCCGCGCAAGAGGCAGGTTGAGGAGGAGGTTCTGCGGCTTCAGGCGAAGCCGATGCTGCGCGTCCATCGCCATCGCGAGCCAGACGGGTCGGCCCGCGAGCGTGGCACGCATGTCGCCCGGGTTCGCGAAATCGAGGCGGAACAGCGCGAGCAGGCGCTGCATTCGCGCCTCGTCGACGTCCTGGCGATTGTACAGGTCGTTGAGGATGCCGCTCGCCTCGGCGTCGAGCCCCACATGCCACACCCAGTGCCGGTCGTCGATCTCGCGCTCGCCGCGGAGGACGACCTCGATGCCGAGGAAGTGGGCGATCCACGCCTCGAGGACGCGCATGAGCGCGTCCTGCGCGGGCTGGCTGCGATTGAGGCTCACCGACAGGTCGTGGCGCTCGTCCCGCTCCCAGTACGCCTGCGCATTGTCACTGGAGAGGACGTCGAGATCGACCGTGCGCAGCGGCGTGCGATTGCTCGCGAGCAGCTCCCCCAGCGAGCCGAATTCCGCGCCCTGCGCATGCCGCTCGACGATCTCGTCGTCGGCGGCCATCACGGCGCCGTCGTCGGTGATCGCGATCTTCTGCGGCCGGAACAGCATTTCCGCGGCACGCGCGGCGATGGGATCGGCGTCCTCGCCGAGGATGTGACGCAAGACGATCTGCGCCAGCTGTGCCACGAAGACCGGGGGGACGTCGACGCCCGCGCCGCGGAACAGGTCGACATAGGCGCCCTCCAGCGATTCGGCGGCCACCAGCCGGTTGCGAAAGCGCAGCCAGATCGTGTGGTTCTCCCGGGCGTCGGCGTCGGCGATTGCCGCGATGTCGGCGGGCGCCACCGCCGCCCGCGGATCGGCCAGCAGCCGGTCGTGCAGCCGCAGCTCGGCATCGCAGGACTCCGGCACCGGCGCAAGCTCGGGCCGCAGCAGATAGCTGCGCAGGAAATCGTCGGTGACTTCGAGCCGTCCGTCGCTGCGGACCGAGAGCAACCGGTAACCGCAGCTGCGCCAGAAATCAGGCACCGCCCAGCATCGCCTTCTTGAGGTCGGGCTGCACCGGATGCTCGCCCAGCCAGATCTCGGTCAGCGCGCGACCGAATGCGTCGCCGCCGATCTCGCCACGCTCCTTGCCGTCGAGCACGACCCGCGTCACCCCGCCGACGAAGTCCAGCGACACGACACTGCCCTCGCTGACCTCCTTGAACGATTTCATGATCGAGACCAGGGCGTCGGTCTGCGATTTGATCGCGGTCCGCTCGGCCTCCGTCGTGTTGTCCTTCAGGCCGTCGACCAGCGCCTCGACGAGCTGGTCCGCGGTGAGGCTACGCAACATGTTCATCTGGATGCGCCGCGGCGCCTGCGCGAGCACGTCCTGCGTCGACGATGCCTTCCCCGGCAGGTACAGGCTGCCGACGTAGACCTTGAAGAAGAGCTTCTTCCTTATCCCCGCGCCGTTGAGCACGAGCTCGGTTCCGCCGACGCTCGCCTTGTCGTCGAGGTGCACACCCCCGATGTCGAGCGCCCATGCGCTCCCTGACACCGCCATCGTCAGCCACAGCAGCATCGCGACCATTCTGCCCGCCATGTCCATTGCCTCCCCGGCTCGTCCTAGACCGCCTCGAAAATGCCCGCGGCACCCATGCCCGTTCCCACGCACATCGTGACCAGCCCGTACTTCGATTGGCGACGCCTCATGCCGTGCACGATGGTCGCCGTGCGCACGGCGCCGGTCGCCCCCAACGGATGGCCGAGCGCGATCGCTCCGCCCAGCGGATTGACCTTCGCCGGGTCGAGATCGAGATCGCGGATCACGGCAAGGCTCTGTGCGGCGAACGCCTCGTTGAGCTCGACCCAGTCGAGATCCTGCTGGCGCAGCCCGGCGACCTTCAGCGCCTTCGGTACGGCCATGACCGGCCCGATGCCCATGAACTCGGGCGGCACGCCGGCCACCGCGTAGCCACGCCAGCGCGCGAGCGGCGCGAGATCGAGCTCGCGCAACACGCGCTCGCTGACCAGGATCGACGCCGCTGCGCCGTCGGACATCTGCGAGCTGTTGCCCGCGGTGACGCTGCCCTTGGCGGCGAACACCGGCCGCAGCTTCGCGAGGCTCTCCGCGGTCGTGTCAAGACGCGGTCCCTCGTCGCGCAGGACCCGGCGTGGCCGCTCGACGGCGCGGCCGCTCGACGGGTCGGGATCGTGGGCGACCACGTCGACCGGCGAGAGCTCGGCGTCGAACTCGCCGGCGGCCTGCGCGGCGAGCGCCTTGCGGTGCGAAGCGAGCGCGAAGGCGTCCTGGTCCTCGCGCGACACCTTCCATCTCGCCGCCAGCTTCTCGGTGGTGAGGCCCATCCCGTAGGCGATGCCGACGTTCTCGTCGCCGGCGAACACGTCGGCATTGAGCGCGAGTCGCCCGAGCATCGGGATCATGGTCATGCTCTCGGTGCCCGCGGCGATCACGATTTCGGCTTCGCCGGTCCGGATGCGGTCGGCGGCGATCGACACCGCATTCAGGCCCGACGAGCAGAAGCGGTTGATCGTCATGCCGGGAACGCTCGGCGGCAATCCCGCGAGCAGCACGCCGATGCGCGCCACGTTCATTCCCTGCTCGTATTCGGGCATCGCGCAGCCGACGATCACGTCGTCGACCCGCGCGGCCTCGATCGCCGGGACCTGCGCCAGCACGCGCCGCAACACGTGCGCGAGCAGCGTGTCCGGGCGCGTGGTCCGGTAGGCGCCCCGCGGCGCCTTGCCCACCGGCGTGCGCGTCGTCGCCACCACCCAGGCGTCCTGCACTTGCGTCGTCATGCGTTTCTCCTCGCAGCGCGCACCGCGCATCGCCCGGGATGCGCATTGCCCGCGTCCTGCATCAATTGCGCAGCGGCTTGCCCGTGGCCAGCGTGTGCGCGATACGAGCCTGCGTGCGGCCATCGCCCAGCAGGGTCATGAACTCGTGGCGCTCGACGTCGAGCAGCCAGCGCTCGTCGACGAGGCTGCCGGCATCGACCTCGCCGCCGCACATCGCGCGCGCCAGCCGCAGTCCCACCTCGAAATCCCAGGGGGTGATGAACGCGCCCTCGCGCATGTTGACCAGCATCATCTCCAGCGTCGCGATCCCGGTCCTGCCGGCAACCGGGACGTTGCGTGGCGGCAGCGGGGGCCGGTAGCCGGCGTCGGCCAGCGCGCGCGCCTGCGAAAGCGCCACATGGAGGACCTCGTCCGGATGCATCGCGACGACGTCGGCGGGCCGCAGGAATCCGAGCTCGCGGGCCTCGAGCGCGCTCTTCGACACGGTGGCCATGGCGACGGTCTGGAAATAGCTGCGCAGGAACGGGAACTGGTCGAGTTGTCCGCCCGCGCTGCCCCGTTTCACGTCGTCGGCGGCGCGCAGCGCGAGTTCCTTCGAGCCCCCGCCCCCGGGGATCAGCCCCACGCCGGTCTCCGGCAGCCCTATGTAGGACTCCAGCGCCGCCACCGTGCGGTCGCAATGGAGCATGAACTCGCAGCCCCCGCCCAGCGCCATCCCACGCACCGCAGCGACCGTCGGGACGAGGCTGTAGCGCAGGCGCAGCGACGTCTGCTGGAATTTGGCGACGATGCGCTCGATGGCCTGCCATTCCTGGCGCTCGATCGCCGGGGCCAGCGCCGCCAGGTTCGCGCCCAGCGAAAACGGCTCGCCCTCCTGCCAGATGACCAGCCCCGCGAACCCGCGCTCGGCGAGGTCGAGCGCCTGCAACAGGCCGTCGAGCACATCGTCGGAGATGGTGTTCTTCTTGGTCTTGAACGACACGATGGCGACGTCGGCCTCGCGGTGCCACATGCGCAGGGCGTCGGTCTCGAAGATCGTCGTGCCGCGGTCCCGGCGCTCGCCGAGCACTGCATCGGGGTAGGCCTGCCGACGATAGACCGGCAAGGACGGA
>JBLMVY010000292.1:0-2666 GCA_050256935.1 Candidatus Levyibacteriota bacterium
CGCCGGTGTGCACCGCGGCCACGTCGCCGAGGAGCACCGGCCCCTCGGCGCGCTGGACGACGACCATGCGCCGCAGATCGTCCAGGCTCTGCACCGCCCCTTCGCTGCGCACGACCAGCGCTTGCTCGCCCTCAACGATGCGTCCGGCGCCGTCGTTGCGGTTGTTGCGCTCGATCGCATCGGCGAGCTGGCGGAAGTCGAGGCCGGCGGCCGACAGCGCAGCACGGTTCGGCACGACGCTGTAGGTCTCGACCTTGCCGCCCAGCGCGTTGACATCGGCCACCCCCGGGATCGTCCGCAGCGCCGGCCGGATCGTCCAGTCGAGCAGGGTGCGCCGCTCGGCGAGGCTCAGCCCGCCCCCCTCGATGCTGAACATGAACATGTCCGACAGCGGCGTCGAGATCGGCGCGAGGCCCCCGGTCACGTCGGAGGGCAGTCCCGAGGCGACGTTGGCGTAGCGCTCGGCGACCTGCTGGCGCGCCCAGTAGATATCGGTGCCGTCCTCGAAGTCGAGCGTGATGTCGGCGATCGCGTACTTGGCCGACGAGCGCAGCATCGTTCCCTTGGGCACGCCGAGGAGCTCCATCTCCAGGGGCGCGATCACGCGCTGCTCGACTTCCTCGGGCGTCATGCCCGGGGCCTTGAGGATCAGCTTGACCTGCGCCGGCGCGATGTTGGGGAAGGCGTCGATCGGCAGGTCGACGAAGGCGAGGGCCCCGGCGAGCGCGACGCCCAAGGTCGCCAGCAGCACCAGGAGGCGCTGCACCAGCGACAGCTCGATCAGGCGCGCGAGCATGCCGTCACTCCGTCGCCAGGATCGCCATCAGCGCCGTCGTGGCGCTGACCGCAACCTCGGCTCCCGGCGCGAGGTCGCCCTTGACGACCAGGCCATCGGACGCCTCCCCGAGCACCTGCACCGGGACCGCGCGAAAGCCTCCCGCCGCGCGCGCGAATGCGTAGGTCCTGTCGGCCTGGTGGACGACGGCCGCCTGCGGCACCGTCAGGGCGCTCGCGACTGCCGGCAGCGCGACGTCGACGGCCACCTGCTGGCCCAGCAGCAGGCCGGCGTCGGCCCCGAAGCGCACGCGCACGGCCACCGTCTGGTTCCCGCGCTCGGTGGCAGCCGCGACCGACACCACTCGCCCGCGCACCGCGGGGTCGGTGGACAGCCGTGCCTCGCCTCCTGCGCGCAGGCGTGCGGCGGCTTCCAGCGGCACCCGCAGCGTCACGTCCAGCGCGCCGTCGTCGCCGATCAGGAATGCCGGCGCACCCATGGCAACCGCGTCGCCCGGCTGCACGTCGCGGCGCAGCACCCGTCCGGCGATCGGCGTGCGCAACTCGTAGTGGCCTGCCGGCGCGCTGCCCCTGGGTGCGAGCGCGAGGCCGAGCTGCGCCTCGGCGACGTCGGCTTCGGCCTGTCGCTGCCGGGCGCGACTCTCCTCGAGCCGGGAGCGCGCGATCACGCCTTCGTCGAGCAGCGCCTGGTCGCGCGTCGCGCGCTGCTTCGCGAGCGTGGCTTCGGCCGCGGCGCGCTGCGACCGTGCGCCGAGCTGCGCGACCTCGCTGCTCTGCACGATCGCCAGCGTCGTGCCGCGGGCGAGCTTCTCGCCTTCCATGTGCAGCACCTGCGTCACCACGCCGGCATAGGGCACGGTGACGACCCCCGAGCGCTCGAGGCCGGCGGCGACGTTGCCCGGCAGGTGCCGGATCAGCACCTGGGTGGCCGCCTGCGCGCGGGCAACGCGCAGCCCGAGCGCGCGCTCCTGTTCGGCGCTGACCTTGAGCACTTGCGGCGTGGCGGCGGATGCCGCCGACGCCGCCGACAGCAGGCACACGAGGATGGCGAAGGAGCGCAGGCGCATGGCGTCGGCCGTTGGTTGAGCGGGCCGCCAGCTTGCCGCGCCAGGCTTTGGGCTCGCTTAAGACGCGATTCGCCCTGCCGGACCCGCAGGCTTGGCGCGCAATGCCGCCACGCATTGCCGCGGCGACGTCCGGCAGCGCCTAGAGCGGACGCAGCGGGCCGAGACGGGCCTCGAGCGTGCCGTCGTGCAGGCGGAACTCGAGGTCGAGGTGCAGCACCGAGGCGATGCTGCGCGCGAGCGCGAGGCCGAGGCCCGCGTGGGCGCTGCCGGGGGCGGGATGCCGGCGCCAGAAGCGCTCGCCGAAGTGCGCCAGGTCGTCGGCGGCGAGGTCGCGGGCCGCATTGCGCACGATCAGCGTCACGCCGGCGTCATTGCGCTCCAGGTCGACCGCGATCTCCCCGGCGGGGCTCGCATGCGCGACGGCGTTGCCGAGCAGGTTGTCGAGGATGCGCGCCAGCAGCACCGGGTCGCTTTGCACCCAGCACTCGCCCGGAGGCATCGGGGCCACGCGGACGCCGCGCGCGCGGGCCTCCTCGTCGAGCCTTGCGCGGGGCTGCGCCAGCAGCGCGAGCAGGTCCACGGGCTCCTCCTGCGGGCGCTCCTGGCCGGATTCGTAGCGGGCCAGCGCGAGCAATCCGTCGACGCTTTGCTGCAGACGCCCGCCCGCCTCCAGCGCACTCTCGAGCGCAGTGCGCATCGACGCGGGGTCGCCACCCGACAGCGCGAGCTCGGCGCGGGTGCGAAGCTCGGCGAGCGGCGTGCGCAACTCGTGCGCGACGTCGCGGGCGAAGCGGCGCTCGCGGC
>JBLMVY010000293.1:0-4861 GCA_050256935.1 Candidatus Levyibacteriota bacterium
CCGACGTTCCGCAGCTGCTCGCGCGCATCGCCGAGCTCAAGCCGGGGACCGTGGCGAAGGTGAACATCCTTCGCGGCGGCAAGCCGCTCGACGTCGACGTGACGGTCGCGAAGCGGCCGCACGTGCGCTAGCCGGCAAGGAGCTACTTCGCGGGGAGCGTTTCCTCGCCCGCGGCCTTCGGCGGCCGGGTCGACACGAAACGCGAGATCAGCAGCCCCAGCTCGAACAGCATCCACAGCGGGACCGCGAGCAGGCACTGCGACAGGATGTCGGGAGGCGTGAACACCGCGCCGACGATGAACGACCCGACGATGACGTAGGGCCGGATCGACTTCAGCTTGTCCAGCGAGACGACGCCGAGGTGGACCAGCACCACCACGACGACCGGCGTCTCGAACGTGACCCCGAAGGCGATGAACATCGTCAGCACGAACGACACGTACTTGTCGATGTCGGTCATCATCTGCACGCCGACCGGCGTGTAGTGGGCGAAGAAGTGGAACGCCACCGGGAACACGACGAAGTACGCGAACGACATGCCGATCGCGAAGAACACGCAGCTCGACACCAGCACCGGCAGGACCAGGCGCTTCTCGTTCTGGTAGAGCCCGGGGGCGACGAAGGCCCACGCCTGCCACAGCACGTAGGGCAGGGCGATCAGGAACGCGGCGACCAGCGTCACCTTGAGCGGGACCAGGAACGTGCCGGTGACGTCGGTCGCGATCATCGTCGCGCCCTGCGGCAACGCGTTCAGCAGCGGGCGCGCGAGCAGGGCATAGATGTCCTTGGCGAACGGGAAGAGGACGAGCAGGACCACGACGATCGCGATGATCGAGCGCATCAGCCGCATGCGCAGCTCGATCAGGTGCGATATGAAGGACTCCTGCGGCTCCGTGGTTTCGCTCATCGCGCTCGCGTCGGTCACGGCCCGGTCGCGCGCCGGACGAGCCCCGGAGCACGCCGCGCCGCGCCGGACGCTGTCAGATCTTGTCGAAGCCGGGCAGCGCTGCCTGCCGCGGCAGTTCGGATGGCACGGCGGCGGCGGCCACGGCCACTGGGGGCGCATCGGCCGGCGCCGATGCGGCAGGCGGCGCCGGCTGGGCCGCAGCCGGCTCGGCGGGTGCCTCCGCGAGCGCCTGCGCCCCGGCCTCGTTCAGCTCGCGCTCGACATTGCGCACCCCGGTGGCGACGTCGTTCGCGGCGTTGGTGACGGTCTGCTGCAGCTCGCGCGCCGCGCCCTGCATCTCGTTCTGCAGCTTGCGCAGTTCGTCGAGCTCCATCTCGCGGCTGATGTCGGCCTTCACCTCGTTGACGTAGCGCTGCAGCCGCCCGAACAGGTGCCCCATGGTGCGGGCGGTCTTCGGCAGCCGCTCGGGACCGAGCACCACCAGCGCGACGACCCCGATCAACGCGATTTCGGAAAAGCCGATGTCGAACATGGCAACGCGCCCCGCGCATGCGCACGCGCCGCCCGGGCGGCCTCGCGCGCCGGCGACCCGGCGTCAGACCTTGGTCGTGGGCTCCTTGGTGACCTCGGCGTCGATCGTCCTGCCGGTCACCTGCGGCGCGTCGGCCGGTGCCGAAGGCGTGCTGTCCTCCGCGCCCTTCATGCCTTCCTTGAAGCCCTTGACCGCGCCGCCCAGGTCTTCGCCGATGTTGCGCAGCTTCTTCGTGCCGAAGATCAGCACGACGACCACCAGAACGATCAGCCAATGCCAGATGCTCAATCCACCCATGTCCGTCTCCTAGCCAAGTTCAGTCATGCACCCTTGCGCACGATCATCGGCCCGAGCGGTTCGGGACCGCCGAGGATGTGCACATGGACGTGCATCACGTCCTGCCGCCCGACGCGGCCGGTGTTGATGATCGTCCGAAAGCCGTCGCCGGCCCCCTGCTCCCGCGCCAGCCTTCCGGCCAGCGACAGGATCTTGCCCAGCGCCGGCGCGTCGTCGGGCGTCGCGTCGTAGAGCGTCGCGACATGCCTCTTGGGCACCAGCATGAAATGCACCGGCGCCAGCGGCGCGATGTCGTGGAACGCGACGACTTCGGCGTCCTCGTAGACCTTGCGGCTGGGGACTTCACCGCGAATGATCTTGCAGAAGATGCAGTTCGGATCGTCGGCCATTCGGATCGCTCGCCTGGGTCGTTCGCTGCCGCTCGGGTCCGGAAACCGCCGGATCAGGCGCGGGACGCCTTTTCCACGTGGCCCGAGACACCTTCCCGGCGGGCAAGTTCAGCCAGCACGTCCGCAGGCCCCAAGCCGTGGCGGGCAAGAAGCACGAGGCAATGGAACCAGAGATCCGCGACCTCGGCAGTAATGCGAATCTTATCACCGTCCTTGGCGGCCAGCACCGCCTCGGTCGCTTCCTCGCCGACCTTCTTCAGGACCGCGTCCTCGCCCTTGGCGAGGAGCGAGGCGACATAGGAGGTTCGGGGATCGGCGCCCTTGCGGGCTTCGATGGTCGCCGCGAGCCGCGACAGCACGTCCGCCGGCGCCGGATCACTCGTGGCCATAGATCGTCTTCGGGTCCTCGAGCACCGGCTCGACCGTCTGCCATTCGCCGTTCTCGAGCCGCCGGTAGAAGCAGCGCTCGCGGCCGGTGTGGCAGGCGATGCCCCCCACCTGCTCGACCAGCAGCAGGACCGCGTCGCGATCGCAGTCGAGGCGGATCTCGCGCACCCGCTGCACGTGCCCCGACTGCTCGCCCTTGCGCCACAGCTTGCCCCGCGAGCGCGACCAGTAGTGGACCTCGCGGGTCTTCTCGGTCAGCGCCAGCGACTCGCGGTTCATCCACGCGAGCGTCAGCACGCGATGGGTCGCGGCGTCCTGCGCGATCGCGGGCACGAGCCCGTCGGCGTTCCAGCGGATGGCGTCCTGCCAGTGCATGATCAATCGTCGGTGCAGCGGGTCATCTTACATGAGCCGCCAGGGCCGCCGGGGGTCCGCGCCTAGTCGCGGACCTCGATGCCGGCGTTCTTCATCGCGGCCTTGGCCTGGCCGATGGTGAATTCGCCGTAGTGGAAGATCGACGCCGCCAGCACCGCGTCCGCGCCGCCGATGGTGATGCCGTCGACCAGGTCCTCGAGCGCACCGACCCCACCGGAAGCGATCACCGGGACATCGACGGCGTCGGCGACCGCGCGCGTCAGCGCGAGATCGAAGCCGCTGCGCGCGCCGTCCCGGTCCATGCTGGTCAGCAGGATCTCGCCTGCGCCCTGGGCGACGACCTCGCGTGCCCATTCGACGGCGTCGATCCCCGTCGGCGTGCGCCCGCCGTGGATGTAGACCTGCCACTGGTCGACGGCGGATTTCTTCGCGTCGATCGCCGCGACGACGCATTGCGCCCCGAAACGGTCGGACGCGATCCTGAAGAGCTCCGGATTCCGGACGCCGGCCGTGTTGATGCTGACCTTGTCCGCGCCGGCATTGAGCAGCGCGCGGATGTCGTCGATCGAGTTGACGCCTCCGCCCACCGTCAGGGGAATGAACACCTGGTCCGCGACCGCCCCGATCATGTCGTAGAGCAGGCCGCGGGTCTCGACGCTGGCGCGTATGTCCAGGAAGGCGATCTCGTCGGCACCCTGCGCGTCGTAGCGGCGCGCGACCTCGACCGGGTCGCCCGCATCCCTGAGGTCGACGAATTGCACGCCCTTGACGACCCGGCCGTCGGCGATGTCGAGGCAGGGAATGATCCGCTTGGCGAGCCCCATCCTTCGCTCAGCCACGAGGGAAACCGGCCCGCACGGCGCTCATTCCCCGCCCTTCGCGGCCTTGAGCGCTTCCTTGAAATCCAGCTTGCCCTCGTACAGCGCGCGCCCGGCAATGGCCCCGATGATCCCGTCGGCCTCGTAGGGGACGAGCTCCTGGATGTCCTTGATCGACGACAGGCCGCCGCTGGCGATCACCGGCGTCTTGATCTCGCGCGCCAGCCTGACCGTCGCCTCGAGGTTCACGCCGGAGAGCATGCCGTCGCGGCCGATGTCGGTGTAGACGATGGCCTCGACGCCGTAGTCCTCGAACTTGCGCGCAAGGTCGATGACGTCGTGGCCGGTCATCTTCGACCAGCCGTCGGTCGCCACCTTGCCGTCGCGGGCGTCGAGCCCGACGATGATGTGTCCGGGAAACGCGTAGCAGGCGTCGTGCAGCAGGCCCGGATTCTTGACCGCCGCGGTCCCGATGATCACGTAGCTGATGCCGTCGTCGAGGTAGCGCTCGATGGTGTCGAGGTCGCGGATGCCGCCGCCGAGCTGCACCGGGATGTCCTCGCCGACGACGCTGACGATCTCGCGGATCGCGAGCTCGTTCCTCGGCTTGCCGGCGACCGCGCCATTGAGGTCGACGAGGTGCAGCCGCTGCGCCCCGAGCTCCAGCCAATGCTGGGCCATCGCGGCCGGATCCTCCGAGAACACGGTTGCCGTCTGCATGTCGCCCTGCTTGAGGCGCACGCACTGGCCGTCCTTGATGTCGATCGCGGGAATGATCTGCATGGCAGCAGGCTTGCTGGAGGGCGCGGGACGTTGCGGCGCGACTGCGCCTGGAGCGGGCAGTCTACGCGCGTCCGTCCCAGGTGACGAAGTTCGCGAGCAACTGCAGGCCGGAGCGTTGGCTCTTTTCCGGGTGGAACTGCACGGCGAAGATATTAGCCCGCGCTATGGCGCAAGTAAACGGCGAAGGATAGGCCGCCGTTCCGGCGGTCACCGCGGGGTCGGCGGGCACCGGAAAGTAGCTGTGCGCGAAGTAGAACCGCGAGCCGTCCTCGATGCCCGCCCACAGCGGATGTGCACGCTGCTGGTGCACGGGGCTCCAGCCCATGTGCGGAATCTTGAGCCGCTCGCCGTTGGGCAGCACCATGTCCTGCTC
>JBLMVY010000294.1:0-2982 GCA_050256935.1 Candidatus Levyibacteriota bacterium
AGCTGGCACAGGATCACCAGCCGCGCCGAATTCGACATCGCCTTCAGGAGCTTCGCTGCGCGGCGTGCGTTCTGCTCGAGCTCCGACAGGTGCGCGCCGGCGGCGCCCCACCCGGGTTCGATCGCGGCTTCGTCCGATCGGTCGGTCATCGCCGATCGCCGTTGGCGCGGGCGCTCAGGGCGTGCAGGCGCATCCGGCGAAACCGTCGGCCGCCATCTTCGCCTCGTAGGGCCCGGCGACCGCGGTGCCCGGGGTCAGCGTCGCCTTGACCGCGGCCCAGTCCTCGGGCTTGATGATGATCAGCCAGCCGGCGCCATAGGGGTCCTCGTTGGCGAGCGAAGGCTTGTTCACCAGCGCCTCGTTGATCTCGACGATCTCGCCGCCTGCAGCCGACTTGGCCGGTCCCACCCACTTGCCGGATTCGACCGTCGCGCAGGACTTCCCGGCCTGGATCGGCTTGCCGACCTTCTTGGGGGTGAATGCAACGAGCTGGCCCGCCATCGCCGTCGCGACCGTGGTCATCCCCAGCTTGACGTTGCCGTCGCCCTGTTCCCTGAACCAGATGTGGTTCTCGACGTCGTACAGCAGGTCGTCGGGCATGTTGCAGCCGCGAACAGTGGCCATGAGCGCTCCTATTTCGGTACGGATTTCGTCAGGATTCTAGGCGCAGCGGCCGCGATGCACAACAGAACTCGCCCAACCCCTCGACCTCCATCTTTCCGCCGACGAACAGCGCCAGGTGGCGCACCAGCATCGCCATCATCCGCTGCTGCTGCGCGCTCGCCGCGCCCGCAGGCTCGAGCTTGAGCAGGTTGTAGTGGTAGGCGATCTCGCGGCAGGTCTCGCGGCAGGCGTTGAAGCTGGGAAGGTCCTGCGCACCCTGCCGATGCAGGGCCAGGAGGCGGAAGCCTTCGCGGGTGTCGGTCGTCGGCGCCTCGCCGCGGGCCTCGACCCACTGCGCCAGCACGTCCTCGGCGACCGCCAGCATGGCCTGCGCGGCGGCCGCGGCATCCGGCAGCGCCGCGGCGGCATCGATGCGCGCGTCGACTCCCTGGTTCACACGATTCCCTTTTCCTTCAGCGCCGCGAGGCCGTCGGAAACGTTCTCCTGCACGCCGACGCTGCGCGGCGAAGCGCCCAGCGCGATGCCGAGCAGCTGCGTGAAATAGAGCATCTTCACCTTGGTCTTCTCGCCCAGCACCTTCTCGGCGCGGACCTGGTGCATCTCCAGCCCCGAATGGCAGGTCGGGCACTCGGTCGCGATGACGTCCGCCCCCGCGGCCTCGGCCGCGCGCAGGATGTTCAGGACGAGCCTGGTCGACGTGTCGCTGTCCGACAGCGTGTGCGCGCCGCCGCAGCAGGCGGTCTTGAGCGGGAAGTCGACATTGGTGGCGCCTGCCGCCTCGAGCAGGTCGTCCATGAAATGCGGCTGCGACGTCGACTCGGTCCCCGGCCCCTTGTCCTTCTCCGGAAAGATGTGGCGCGGCCGCGTGTACATGCAGCCGTAGTAGTTGGCGATCTTGAGCCCCTTCAGCGAATTGGCCACGCGGCTGCGCAGCTCGCCTTCGCCGATGCCGTGCTTGATCCAGTCCAGCGCGTGGATCGTCTCGACCTGCCCTGCCTTGTAGGTCGGGTGGCCGGCCTTCTCCGAGATGCGGCCGACGACCTCGCGCGACGACTCGTCCTTGGCGAGGTCGTACTCGGCCTTCTTCAGGTTGTGATAGCAGCCGTTGCACGGCGCCATCACGACCGAGGCGTGCATCTCGTTGGCCGCGATCGACAGGACGCGCGACGACAGGTAGGTCTGGACCTTCGGGTCGACGTTCTTCACTTCCATCGCGCCGCAGCAGTTCCAGTTCGGGACCTCGTCGAGCTTGAGCCCCAGCGCCTTGCCGACCGCCTTGGTCGAGCGATTGTAGGCGTGACCCGTGCCCTCGAGCGCGCAGCCGGGGTAGTAGGCGACGCGCTGGTACCTGGTCTTGGTGTCTTTCACGTCGGTGCCCGACATCATTTCGCTCCTGGTTCGGCGAGGTTCAGCGCCTTGCGCTGCCGCTGCTCCTGCTCGCTCACGTAGCTCGCGATCGCGTCGCGGCTCTTCGCCCAGCCGCGGGTGCGCGGACGGATCAGCGCCGCGATGCCCATCAGCATCCCCATCTTGATCGGCAGCTTCCGCGCGAGGCGCCTGCCCATCTCGATCAGCCAATCCTGGCGCAGCGGCTGGCCGCTGCGCGCGAAGAAACCGCGGATGATGCGGCCCTCCTCGATCTTCCCCGTCTCGATCACCTGCGAGGCGAACTCCTCGTCGAACATCGACGACCTCGACTGCGGCGTGTGGCCCTTCAGCTCCAGCCAGTGCGCGGTGGCCTTCATCACGCCCTCGGGGAACACGTCGCGGGGGCAGGCGTACGTGCACTTGTTGCACGAGACGCATTGCCAGATGATCTCCTTGTCGCGCAGGA
Organism: Candidatus Levyibacteriota bacterium; assembly: GCA_050256935.1. GTDB lineage: Bacteria > Pseudomonadota > Gammaproteobacteria > Burkholderiales > Casimicrobiaceae > VBCG01. Next base: position 2,459 of record JBLMVY010000294.1, read on the forward strand.
GCTCCGATTCCATTCCCATCCGGATCAGGTAGATCCAGTAGCGGGGGTTGAAGTCGGGGTTGACCGCATTGACCGTGCACGAGTTGGTGCACGAGCCGCACTGCCAGCAGCGATGGACGTGCTCGCCGCCGGGCAGCGCCGCGATCTCCTCCTGCAGGCGCTCGTTGTAATCGGAGACGACGCGCGTCTCGATGAACGTGCTCCAGTGTCCGGAAACGTCGATGCCCTCGAGAACGAGGTTCTCGTGCGACTTGATGTTCTCGGGGCGGATCAGCGATTTTTCATGGATCGGCATCGAAGCACCGCCAGGGTCAGTTGGTGAGGCGCGGGAGTTCGGCGATGGTGGCTTCGCCGTCGACCGCCTTCAGTTTGGTGCGGCCGTCCGCTCCGACGTCGAGCCCGAGCATCCGACGCGTGTGCTGCATCGAGTCCTCGGCCGAGGCGAAGTCGGTCCGCAGGTAGCTGCCGCCCTGCTCGGAGATGTACTCGGCGTACACCTGGGCCGTCAGCAGGTCGACGTATTG
>JBLMVY010000295.1:0-10744 GCA_050256935.1 Candidatus Levyibacteriota bacterium
CATGGCGACCTGGCACATCGAGGGGCGGTACATGGAGACCTGCAACTGCAGCTACCTCTGCCCCTGCACCCCATCCAACCTGACCGCGCGACCCACCGAGGGCGACTGCAAGGCGGCGCTCGCCATGCAGATCGACAAGGGCGAGAAGGATGGGGTCAAGCTCGACGGGCTGTCGTTCATCGTCGTGATGCACGCGCCGAAAGCGATGGCGGAGGGCGACATCACCGTCGGACTCATCGTCGACGAGCGGGCGTCGGCGGCCCAGGCGGACGCGATCGCGGCGATCGCCACCGGCGCCGCGGGTGGTCCGATGGCCGCCCTCGGGCCGCTGGTCGGCCGCGTCGCGGGGGTGGAGAAGCGCCCGATCAGCTTCGCCGTCAGCGGGATGAGCTACACGGTCAAGGCCGGTGAGCTCCTCGACCAGGCCTGCGAGGGCGTGGCCAGCGCGTCACGACCGGGCGAGCCGATCTACCTCGACAACACCGCCCACCCGGTCAGTGCGCGGCTCGCTCTCGCGAAAGCCACGCGCAGCGTGTTCAACGCCTTCGGCATCCGCTGGAACGACACCAGCGGCAACCGGAACGGTCACTTCGCGCCCTTCTCCTGGGCCGGATAGGCGTGGTGTCGCGCCTCGACCGCGGCCTCGAGGCGGCGCTGCGCCACGACCGCGTGCTGATCCTCGCCGCGCTCGCGGCGATGGTTGCGATCGCCTGGGTCTACCTGTGGCACCTCGCCTCCGCGATGGATGGGGCCGCATCCGGCGTGTCGATGCCCATGGCGACGGGCATGGCGATGGGGATGCCGCAGGCGACCCCCGTGGCCGCCGACGCGATGCAAGGATCGCCCGGTTTTGCGCTCTTTCTGGCGCCCGCCTTCGCGCTGACCTTCGCCATGTGGGCGGCGATGATGGCGGCAATGATGTTGCCCAGCGCGGCCCCCGCCATCCTCGCCTACGGCGGCCTGGTACGCAGCCATGGCGCGCGCGGGGCCACGCTGCCGTCGACGTGGGTCTTCGCCCTGGGCTACCTGCTGGTATGGGCGGGCTTCAGCGCCGCCGCTTCGCTGCTCCAGATGGTCCTCGAGCAGCGCGCGCTGCTCACACCTTCGCTGGCCACGGCGAGCACGCGGCTTGGCGCGGCAACGCTGATCGCCGCGGGCGTCTGGCAGCTGACGCCCCTCAAGCAGGCCTGCCTCACCCGCTGCCGCAGCCCGCTCACGTTCTTCGTCACCCGCTGGCGCGCGGGCGTTGGCGGGGCATTGCGCATGGGGCTCGAGCACGGCGTCTACTGCGTCGGGTGCTGCTGGGCGCTGATGCTGCTGCTGTTCGTCGCCGGCGTCATGAACCTCGCGTGGGTCGCGGCGATCGCGGTGTTCGTGTTCGTCGAGAAGGTCGCCCCCGCAGGCCGCGTCGTGACCCGCGCCGCCGCGGTGGCGCTGCTGGGCTACGGCAGCTACCTGCTGGCGGTCTCCTAGCGCCCGGGGCTGCGGGTGGCCGCGGGTGGCGCCGCCCGACTTCCCGCTGCGGGATCGCGTGAATCGCAGCGGCGCGGGTCACGACGCGGGGAAACGAACCTACAACAAGGCGAGCCCCTGCCCGCATAGTAAAGGCAGCCTGTCGCATGGGGCCGGCATCAGCCCTCGCCGCGCCATCGCGCTCGAGCCGACGGCCGCCTCGGGTCAGCCCTGGCAGGCTCTTTCAACACCCCGCGCTCTCGCGTAGACTGCACAGAACTCTGTAACGTTACACCGGGAGCCCGCCATGGGTTTCAACGCCCGCGACGTCGTGCCCTTCACGCAGGCCCGTGCCAACCTGTCGGAACTCGCCGAGCAAGTGAAGGCGGGCGCCGAGAAGATCATCACCAAGAACGGCGAGAGCTACGTCGCACTGATCGATTCCGATCGGCTCGACTATTACCACCGCCTGGAGCGCGAGCGCATCCACCTGCTGCTGATCGACGACGCGCGTCGCGGCCTAGAGGACATCGTCGCCGGCCGCACGCAGGAGGCGGATGCCGCCATCGCGGCTCTTCAGAAGCGCCGCAGCGCTGCGAGGAAATCGCGCGCTCGGGCCGCAAAGGGTGGCTGATCGGGCGCACCCGGTCGTGCATCAAGTCGAACTGACCGCGAGCTTCCTGGAACGGCTGGAATCCATCGAAGCCTTTCTGCGGGAAGCCGACGCGCCGCCGCACGCCTACGATGCGCTGCTGGCGATGCTTCGCGACACGGTGATCCCCAACCTGCGACGCTTTCCACGCATGGGCCGGCGCTACCTGGACCAGCCGCCGCAGTCCGCCGAAGCGATCACGCAACTCGCCGAGCTACCCCCCGGCGCGGCCGATGACCTGCGGATGCTCGGCAGCGGCGACTACCTGATCCTCTACGCCGAGGCGAACAAGAGCTCCACGGCGTACCTGCTGTCGATTCGTCACCACCGGGAACTGAGCTTCGATTTCGCGAGGTTGTGGCCGGGGACCGGGAAATAGGCCGAGCAACGGGACGCGTGACGGCAAGACCACTCGACAGGAATTCCCGACCCGGCGCCCGACCGGGTCGGGAATGCCGTCAGAGTCAGCGGCGGCGCTACTTGCCGATGCAGAACCGCGAGAAGATCTCGCCCAGCAGGTCGTCGGCAGTGAACTCGCCGGTCACCGCCGACAGCGCGTCCTGCGCGCCGCGCAGCTCCTCGGCGAAGAGCTCGATCGCAGGCGGCTGAATCTCCGCGTGCTCGGCCGCGGCCGACAGGTGTTCCGCCGCCTCGGCCAGTGCGCTGACCTGGCGCGCGCGCGCGAGGAACACGTCCTCGGTCGCGTGCTCGGCGCCGGCGATGCGCAGCATCTCCGCCTCGAGCAATCCGATGCCTTCGCCGGTCAGCGCCGACACCCAGGCCTGGACAACGCCTTCGTCGCCGCGGTCGACGCGCGCAGCGATGCCGGCGAGGTCGCTCTTGTTGCGCACGACGATCCGCGGCAGCGCCGCCGGCAACTCGGCGGTCAGCGCCGCGTCCGTCGACGTGTCGCGCGCATCGGTCAGCACCAGCGCGAGATCGGCGCGCGCGATGGCCGCGCGCGTACGCGCAATGCCCAGCGCCTCGACGGTGTCGGTGGTCTCGCGCAGTCCGGCGGTGTCGACGATGGTGAGCGGAATGCCGGAAAGCTCGATGGGACGCTCGATGGTGTCGCGCGTCGTGCCCGGAATCGGCGTCACGATCGCGGCCTCGTCGCCGACCAGACGGTTGAGCAGGCTCGACTTGCCGACGTTGGGCGCGCCGACCAGCACCACGGCGAGGCCGTCGCGCAGGATCGCGCCGCGGCGCGAGCGCGCGAGGATGCCGGTAAGGCGCTCGCGTATCGCCGCGACGCGCGCGAGGACATCGCCCTCGCGCAGGAACTCGACGTCCTCCTCCGGAAAATCGAGCGTCGCCTCGGTGTACATCCGCAGCTCGATCAGCGCGTCGCGCAGCGCATGCACTTCCGCCGAGAATTCGCCGGTGAGGCTGCGCGCCGCCGCGCGCACCGCGGCGGTCGTCGAGGCGTCGATGACGTCGGCGACGCTCTCCGCCTGCGCGAGATCGAGCTTGCCGTTCATGAACGCGCGCCGGGTGAACTCGCCGGGCTCGGCGAGCCTCGCGCCGAGCTCGATGCAGCGTGAAAGCAGCAGGCGCATGACGGCGGGGCCGCCGTGGCCCTGCCACTCGACGACGTTCTCGCCGGTGTAGGAATGCGGCGCCGGGAAGTGCAGCGCGAGCCCGGTGTCGATTGCGGCCCCCTGCGCGTCGCGGAAGGTGACGCGGGTCGCGATCCGCGGCGGCAGCGCGCGCCCGGCGATGCCTTCGATCAGGGCGGTGATGTCCCCGCCCGACACCCGGACGATGCCCACGCCGCCGCGCCCGGGGGGCGTGGCGATCGCGGCGATGGTTCGGGCGGTGGCGTTGGCGGTGGGCTGGGCGAGGGGCCTTGGCGCGTCCATGCGGGCGAGCTTACCGCGCCCCGCCGCGACGTCTAGCGCCGCTTGGCGGCGGCCTGCTCGGTCTCGCGCGTCAGCATGCGGTTGACGTGCCATTGCTGCGCGATCTGCAGCAGGTTGTTGACCAGCCAGTACAGCACGAGCCCCGACGGGAAGAACAGGAACATGATCGAGAACGCGACCGGCATGATCTGCATCACCTTCGCCTGCACCGGATCGGAGATCGGCGTGGGCGACAGCCGCACCTGCAGGTACGCGGTGATCGCGTAGATGACGGGCAGCACGAACCAGGGGTCGGGCGCGGACAGGTCCTGGATCCAGCCGATCCACGGCGCGTGGCGCAGCTCGACCGCCGACAGGAGCACCCAGTACAGCGCGATGAACACGGGGATCTGGACGACGATCGGCAGGCAGCCGCCCAGCGGGTTGATCTTCTCCTGCTTGTAGAGCTCCATCATCTTCATCTGGAGCTGCTGCTTGTCGTTCGCATACTGCTCCTGCAGCGCCTTCATCTTGGGCGCGACCAGCTTCATCTTCGCCATCGAGCGCGCCGACGTCGCGTTCAGCGGGTAGAACGCGCCCTTGATCAGGATCGTCATCACGATGATGGCGAAGCCCCAGTTGCCGATCAGCTTGTGCAGGAACTTGAGCAGCAGGAACAGCGGCTCGGCGATGATGGTGAAGATGCCGTAGTCGACGACGAGGTTGAGCCCCGGCGCGAGCTTGGACAGCACCTCCTGGTCCTGCGGGCCCGCGTAGAGGCTCGCGCGGATCACGCCGGTTGCGCCGGGTGCGATCGTCCCCTCGGCGTAGCGCACGCCCGCCGTGTACAGGCCGTTGTCGAGCCTGGTCGTGTAGTAGCGGCGCTCGATCTTCGGCGTCTCGGGCGGCAGCCACGCGACGACGAAGTAGTGCTCGACCATGCCGACCCAGCCGTTGTCGGTGCTCTGGGTGTAAGGCGGCTTGCGGCTGGGATCGGCGGCGTCCTTGTCGATCTCGGCGAAGTCGATCTTCTTGTACTTGTCCTTGTCGTCGTAGACCACCGGGCCGACGTAGGGCTTGGGCCCCATCCGGCTGACCACGCCTTCCTGCTTGGTGTCGCGCATCAGCTGGAAATACGCCTCGGGCCTGATCGGCGCCGTGCCGGCGTTGGTGACGTCGAACGCGACGTCGATCACGTAGCTGCCGCGGTGGAAGGTCAGCGTCTGCACGACCTTGTCGCCATTGGGCGCCGTCGCCTGCAGCTTGAGGTCGAAATGGTCGGCCCCATCGGGAAGCGAGCGCGGTCCGGGCAGCACTTCATACGGCGTGCGGTGATTGGGCAGGCCGTCGCCGATCAACCCTGCCTGGGCGACGAAGGTCCGGTCGGCGTTGTGCAGCAGCACGTAATACGGCTTGGACTTGTCCTCGGCGTCGCGATGCTTGGCGAGCCCCACGCGGGTGATGATCCCGCCGACGGTGTCGATGTCGGCCGTGTAGAGATCGGTGCGGACCTCGACCGTCTTGCCCGCCGGGACGGCCGCGCCGGTCGTCGGCGCGCCGCCGGCGGCGGTCGTTGCGGCAGGTGCTGCGCCTGTCGGCACCGCACCCGCGGCGACCGACGGACTTCCTCCTGCGGGTCCTGCCGCCTGGCCAGGGGCCGGCGCCGGCGACTGGGTCACGGGCACCGACGGCGGCGGGTTGTGCTCGTGTTGCCAGGCCTGCCAGAGCATCACCCCGGAGAACGAGAAGACGAGCCACAGAATCAGGCGTTGGATATCCATGCGGGAAGGGTCCGGTTCTTGTTGCGGGTCCGGCGCGGGGCGAGTGCCCGCGCGCCGGAGATGCCGGCAGGTTCGTGTCAGGGGACGGGGTCGTAGCCGCCCGGATGATAAGGGTGACAGCGTCCGAGACGCTTGATCGCGAGCCAGGTTCCCGCCAGCGCGCCATGGCGCTCGATGGCTTCACGCGCGTAATCGGAGCAGCTCGGGTAGAAACGGCAGTTCGAGCCCAGCATGGGGCGCAGAAGATACTGGTAGCCGCGCAGCAGGACCAGCAGGACGCGCTTCACGGCGCGGAACCCGCGGAGCCGGGCAGCCGGGCGAGCAGTCGCTGCGCCTCGCCCAGCACGAGATCGATCTCGGCGCGCGCCACGCTGCGCTTGACCCGGACGATCACGTCGAAAGCCTCGATGGCAGGCCGCGCGGCGCGCAGCATCTCGCGCAGGCAGCGGCGCAGCCGGTTACGGTCGACCGCTCGCGGCATCATCTTGCGACCAATGACATAGCCGACGCGACCGGGCGGCTGCGCGGCGGGCGCTGCGATCAATTGCAGGTACCGCGCGTCGTGCCGCGTGCCGGTGCTGAAGACGGCTTCGAACGCGCCGATGCCGCGCAGGCGGTAGCGGGAATTGCCGATACGCAGCGCTGACGCAATGCGCGTCAGACCGAGAGTCTGGCGCGGCCCTTGGCGCGGCGCGCCGACAGGACCTTGCGGCCGCCGACGGTCTTCATCCGTGCGCGGAACCCGTGCGTACGCGCGCGGCGCAGCTTGGAAGGTTGGTAAGTGCGTTTCATCGTCGAAAGCCTGTAGGGTTGCCCGAGGGATGCCGGGGACCGCGCCCACGCCTGGATCCGGTCGCGGGCGGCAGCGGAAAAGCCTTGTATTAGAGCGCGTTACGCGCGTCGTGTCAATGCAGAGCAAGGGCGCGAGCGCCGCGCACGGCCGGCGCAAGTGGTCACTTCCGCGCCAGCCCACACCCATGCACGACCCGCCTGGCGGCGCCGGGGACGCTGTGGATAACTCGTTTTGAGGCGGCTACAATGCCTCCCCGGTCAGGACTCGTGTAAACAAGCGCGCGGCCGGTATTCCAGCGATTCGACTCCTTCGACCGGCAAATTCCGCGTGCATTCCGCCACCCATTCCCCGGCTTGGGCCGCCTGCCTTTCCGTCTTCGAACGGGAGCTGACGCCCCAGCAATTCTCGACCTGGATCAAGCCCTTAGCCTGTACCCAGGCGCTGGGCAAGCTGCGCCTCACCGCCCCCAACCGCTTCGTCCTGCAGTGGGTCAAGGACCGCTTCGGCGGGCGCATCGAGGCCCTCGCGCGGGAAGCGGCGGGCGAGGAAGTGGCGGTCGAATACGCGGTCGCCGACACCCGGACCAACACCCCGGCCGCCCCTGGCCGCCCCGCCGCAACCGCGTCCCGCCAGGCATCGGCCGACGCGCCCGCCGGCGCGCCCACCGGCGCCCCAATACCGGGCCCGGCCGCAACGGCGGCGCCCGCCGCGGCCACCGACAAGCCTGGCGCCGACCGACCGCCGTCGATCGGACCCGTCGCGATCAAGCCCGGCGGCAATCGCCGCGTCGAGCCCGGCGGCCTCAATCCGGGTTTCACCTTCCAGGCCTTCGTCGCCGGCAAGGCCAATCAGCTCGCCCGCGCCGCGGGTCTGCAGGTCGCCGAGCATCCGACGTCCTACAACCCGCTGTTCGTCTACGGCGGTGTGGGTCTGGGCAAGACGCACCTGATCCAGGCGATCGCCCACCAGTTGCTGCTCCAGAACCCGGAAGCCAAGATCCGCTACATCCACGCCGAGACCTACGTCTCCGACGTCGTCCGCGCCTACCAGCACAAGGCCTTCGACGACTTCAAGCGGCACTACCGGTCGCTCGACCTGCTGCTGATCGACGACATCCAGTTCTTCGGCGGCAAGAGCCGGACCCAGGAAGAGTTCTTCTACCTGTTCAATACGCTGATCGAGGCGCACCGCCAGGTCGTCATCACCTGCGACACCTTTCCCAAGGAGATCGAAGGCATCGAGGAGCGACTGATCTCGCGCTTCGGCTGGGGCCTCACGGTGGCGCTCGAGCCGCCGGAGCTGGAGATGCGGGTCGCGATCCTCCTGTCCAAGGCCGCGTCCGTCGGGGTGAAGCTGGACGAGCAGGTCGCGTTCTTCATCGCCAAGCACATCCGCAGCAACGTGCGCGAGCTCGAAGGCGCCCTCAAGCGCATCCTCGCCTACGCGAGCTTCCACGGCCAGGAGATCACGCTGGCAATGACCAAGGAGGCCCTGCGCGACCTCCTCGCCGTGCAGAACCGCCAGATCTCGATCGACAACATCCAGAAGACCGTCGCCGACTACTACAAGGTGCGCATCTCGGACATGCATTCCAAGAAGCGCTCCCGGGCGGTGGCGCGACCGCGGCAGGTCGCCATGGCGCTGGCGAAGGAGCTCACCCAGCTCTCGTTGCCCGAGATCGGGAGCAACTTCGGGGGCCGCGACCACACGACCGTCCTCCATGCCTGCCGGCAAATCGCCAAGCTTCGCGATTCGCTGCCGGAACTCAATCACGACGTCAATTTCCTGCTCCAGGTCCTGCGCAGCTGAGACCTGCGCAAGCCCATGAAATCCCGGCATCGGAAGGCGCGGATCGGCTGGATAACAGGGGTCCGGGACAGGTATAATTTGAGAGTTATTCGGTCTGGGGCCGAAAACCCGGAAATGCCCCCAAACGATCCACAGCCGGCACCGCAGTTATACGCCGGTTGGCTTGATGCCAAGCCTTTGACGACGCTGCGCAAATCGACGATGTCGGCGATTTCCGCCCTCTCCTATTACTGTTCTTAGTCTTCGACAATGCAGCTAAAACAAATAGCCCGTGATGCGCTGCTGAAACCCCTCCAGGCCGTTTCAGGGATTGTCGAACGACGGCAAACCTTGCCGATCCTGGCGAACGTGCTGCTCGAGCAGAAGGACGGCAAGCTGCACGTGACCGCGACCGATCTCGAGATGCAGATCACCGCGGTCAGCGATTTCGCCGGGAAGGACGGACAGGCGACCACGGTCGGCGCGCGCAAGCTGCACGATCTCCTGCGCGCGCTGCCCGACAGCGCGCAGCTCACCGTCGATGCGACGGGCAGCAAGATGACGGTTCGCGCCGGCCATTCGCGCTTCAACCTGCAGACCCTCGCCGCGGCCGACTATCCGCGCATCAACCTCGGCACCGAGCAACTGCAGTCGCTGTCGCTGCCGCAGCGCGATTTCCGGTCGCTGCTGAAGCTCGCCGAATTCGCGATGGCGCAGCAGGACATCCGCTACTACCTGAACGGCATGCTGCTGGTCATCGATGCGGGATCGCTGCAGGCGGTGGCGACCGACGGGCACCGGCTGTCGTGGGCGAGCCTGGCGGTGCCGGGCGAGTACAAGCGCCAGGAAGTGATCCTGCCGCGCAAGACGGTGCTCGAGCTCGCGAAGCTGCTCGAGGACACCGAGGACCCGGTGACCATCGACATCCTCGCCAACCAGGTGCGCTTCCGTTTCGGCAACGTCGAGCTGGTGTCGAAGGTCGTCGACGGCAAGTTCCCCGACTACAACCGGGTGATCCCTGCCGGGCACGCGAAGATGATCGAGCTCGAGCGCACGGGCTTCCTGTCGGCGCTGCAGCGCGCCGCGATCCTGTCGAACGAGAAGTTCCGCGGCGTGCGGCTGGTGCTCTCCGACGACCAGCTGCGGATCATCTGCGCCAACAGCGAGCAGGAAGAGGCCGAGGAGGAGCTGCCGGTCGCCTACAAGGGCGAGAGCCTCGACATCGGCTTCAACATCACCTACCTGCTCGACGTGCTGTCGAACATCTCCAGCGAGAAGGTGCGCGTGGCGCTCGGCGACGCGAACTCGAGCGCGCTGATCACCATTCCAGGACGTGACGACTACAAGTACGTCGTCATGCCGATGCGCATCTGATCGGCCAGGCAGTCCATTCGAAAGACGCAATGACCCCAGCACAACCGAAACCCAAGCAGCACGGCGACGACTACGATTCTTCAAGCATCAAGGTCCTGAAGGGGCTCGATGCCGTGCGCAAGCGGCCCGGCATGTACATCGGCGACACTTCCGACGGCACCGGACTGCACCACATGGTGTTCGAGGTCCTCGACAACGCGATCGACGAGGCCCTGGCGGGCTACTGCGACGACATCAAGGTCGTCATCCATGCCGACAATTCCGTGTCGGTCGTCGACAACGGGCGCGGCATCCCGACCGACATCAAGGAAGACGACGACGAGCGCCGCTCGGCTGCCGAGATCGTCATGACCGAGCTGCACGCCGGCGGCAAGTTCGACCAGAACAGCTACAAGGTCTCCGGAGGCCTGCACGGGGTCGGCGTATCGGTCGTCAACGCGCTGTCCGACTGGCTGAAGCTGCGCATCTGGCGCAACGGCAAGGCCCACCAGATCGAGTTCCGCCGCGGCGTCGCCGTGGCGCCGCTCGCCGTCGTCGGGACGACCGACCGGCGCGGCACCGAAGTGCATTTCATGGCGTCGACCGAGACCTTCGGTCGCATCGAGTACCACTACGAGATCCTCGCCAAGCGCATCCGCGAGCTCTCGTTCCTGAACAACGGCGTCAAGATCGAGCTGCTCGACCAGCGCGACGGCAAGTCCGAGAATTTCGCCTACTCGGGCGGCATCCGCGGCTTCGTCGAGTACATGAGCCGCAGCAAGACGGTGCTGCATCCCAAGATCTTCAACGCCGTCGGCGAGAAGGACGGGGTCACCGTCGAGGTCGCGATGCAGTGGAACGACTCCTACGCCGAGTCGGTGCAGTGCTTCACCAACAACATCCCGCAGCGCGACGGCGGCACCCATCTGACCGGCCTGCGCCAGGCGATGACCCGCACGCTCAACAACTACATCGAGAAGGAAGACATCGCCAAGAAGGCGAAGGTCGAGACCACCGGCGACGACATGCGCGAAGGATTGACCTGCGTGCTGTCGGTCAAGGTGCCCGAGCCCAAGTTCTCGTC
>JBLMVY010000296.1:0-3297 GCA_050256935.1 Candidatus Levyibacteriota bacterium
GTCGGCGTGGCGGGAGCAGGCGCGACGGCCGCTCCGCCGGCCGCTGCGGTACCCGCGGCCCCCGCGCGCAGCGCCGCCTGTTGCCGCGTGTATTCGTAGAACCCTGCGGCCGCGACGATGCAAAGCAGCAGCAGCGGGATCAGCCAGCGCAGGACCGGGCGGCGGGCCACGCCTTCGACCGGCAACTCGCCCATCGGGCGTCGCGTCGGCGCGAGGGTCGGGCGCTCCAGCGCCGGGGCCGTGTCGGCAGCGGGAAGCTTCGCCAGCACGAGCTCCGGATCGAGGTGGACGAAGCGCGCGTAGTTGCGCGCGAAGCCGCGCACGAACGTGCGTCCGGGCAGATGCTGGTAATCGTCGTCCTCCAGCGCCTGCACCTGGCGTGGGGCGAGCTTGAGCTGCTGCGCGACCGCGTCCAGCGACAGGCCGGCGGCCTCGCGCGCCGCCTTGAGCGCAGCCCCTGCGGTCGCGGACGACGGCCCCGCCTTCGCGGTTCCCGACTGGGTGTCGACCGAACCGGTCACGGGCAGGCCCCGCTGGCAATCGCCTTGGTCTCGGGCGAATCGGGGTAGCGGTTGCGCAACTGCGCCTCGAACGAGCGCTCGGCATCCTTGGAGCCGCCGTTGCGCTCGATGCACACGCCGAGCAGCAGCGCTTCGGGCGGCGGCGATGCCTGGCGCATCACCTGGTGCATCCACACGCGCGCTTCGCCGTAGTTCCGCGCCCGGTAGGAGAGCAGCGCGAGGTTGTAGGACGCGATCGGATTGCCCGGCGAGACGGTCAGCGCACGGCGCAGGTATTCGTCGGCCTTCTGCACGTCCCCGAGGGCCGCGGTGCACTTGCCGGCGTTGATCAGCGCGATCTCCGGATGCTTGTACAGCGGGTCGCCGATGACCGCCTCGAACTCGGGCAGGGCCTCCTTGGGCCGCCCGGTGCCGCAGAGGAACGCGCCCCAGTTCTCGCGGATCTCCGAGTCGTGGGGCGCCAGCGACAGCGCCTGACGGAAGTTCTCCTCGGATTTCTTCTGCTCGCCGAGCATCGCGTAGACGAGGCCGTAGACGTTGTAGATCCTGGCGTCGCTGGGGTCGAGCGACCTGGCGATGCCGAGCTCCTGCAGCGCGACGTCCATCTGGCCGCGCTGGTAGTACCCGGCCGCGAGCTCGGTGTGGATCTTCGCGCGCTGCTGCGGGGTCGCCTGCTCCTCCTTGACGGGCGTCGGGTCCTGGACCGGCTGCGGCACCGGGGCCGCGGGCTTGGTCGCGCAACCGGCGAGCACGAGCGCGGCGAGCAGGGCGAGCAGGGCGTGAGGGGCGAGCGGGGAGCGGGCTGGGCGCATGGTCGGGTTCCGGCGGTGGCGCGGATTGCGTGCTGCGGGCGTCAGCGCGCGACGGCGAGCGGGATCCGCTCGGCGAGACGGCGCTTCACCCGGTCCTGCACCTGCCCCGCGAGCTGACCGCAGGCGGCGTCGATGTCCTCGCCGCGGGTCTTGCGGATCGTGGCGACGATGCCTGCGTCCTGCAGCGCATGGGCGAATGCGCGGATGCGTTCGCGCGGGCTCACCTGGAACTCGCTGCCGGGGAAGGGATTGAACGGGATCAGGTTGATCTTGCAGGGGACGTCGCGGACGAGCGCGATCAGCTCGTGCGCGTGCGTCGCCTGGTCGTTGACGCCGTCGAGCATCACGTATTCGAAGGTGACGAAATCGCGCGGCGCCTTCTCGAGGTAGCGTCGGCACGCCGCCATCAGCTCGGCCAGCGGGTGGCGGCGATTGATCGGCACCAGCCGGTCGCGCAGCGCGTCGCTGGGCGCGTGCAGCGACACCGCAAGGGCGACCGGGCATTCGTCGCGCAGCCGGTCGATCCAGGGCACCAGCCCCGACGTCGACAGCGTGACCCGCCTGCGCGACAGGCCATACGCGTTGTCGTCGAGGAACAGCCGCAGCGCCGGCACGACATGGTCGAAATTGGCGAGCGGCTCGCCCATGCCCATCATCACCACATTGGTGATCGGCGCCCGGCCGGCCTCGACCCAGGGCGCGCGGAGGCCGTCCGCGAGCAGTGTCCGGTTGGCGTGCCACAGCTGGCCGACGATCTCGGCGGTGCCGAGGTTGCGGTTGAAACCCTGCTTGCCCGTCGAGCAGAACGCGCAGTCCATCGCGCAGCCGGCCTGCGACGAGATGCACAGCGTGCCGCGATCGTCCTCGGGGATGTAGACGGTCTCGACGGCGTTGCCGTTGCCCGCGTCGAGCAGCCACTTGCGCGTTCCGTCGGACGCGGTCGAATCGCGCAGCACGCGGGGGCCGCGGATCTCGACTTCCGCCGCGAGCTTCTCGCGCAATGCCCGCGCGACGTCCGTCATCGCCCCGACGTCGTCCACGAAGCGCTGGTGCACCCAGCGCGACACCTGCCGCGCGCGAAACGGCTTTTCGCCGCGTTCTGCGAAGAATTTCCCGAGCGCAGCCGGTTCGAGGTCGAGCAGGTTGATCATCGGTCCGCGGGGGTCAGCGATCCTGGCGGTCGTAGACGTTGTGCGCGGGGAAGAAATAGGCGATCTCGGCGCGTGCCGTCTCCGGGCCGTCGGAGCCGTGCACGGCGTTGGCGTCGATCGACTGCGCGAAGTCCGCGCGGATCGTCCCCGGCGCCGCCTTCTTCGGGTCCGTCGCGCCCATCAGCTCGCGGTTCCTGGCGATCGCGTTCTCGCCTTCAAGCACCTGCACCATCACCGGGCCGGTGGTCATGAAATCGACCAGGTCGCGGAAGAAGGGCCGCTCGCGGTGGACTGCATAGAAACCCTCGGCGTCGGTGCGCGACAGCCAAACCATCCGCGCCGCCGCGATTCTGAGCCCCGCCTTCTCGAAGCGCGAATAGATTTCGCCGATGACGTTCTTGGCGACCGCATCGGGTTTGATGATCGAAAGTGTGCGTTCTACCGCCATTTCCTCGGCTCCGACAGAATAAAGTCAAATAAATTCAAAATTATAACACGGCAAGGGGCGGCGGACTCCCCCGGCGCGCGGCGCCCCGGATCGCCGGGCGCCACTCGGGCAGCATCCCGACTTCGCCGGGGCCGGCGGCGAACGCCGCATCGACGCCCAGCAGGGCAACCGCCGCCAGGCGCTCGCCGGCATAGACGCGGGGCAGGGCGCCGCGCTCCCAGTGCGGCACCCCCGATTCGCGCAGAAGATCGGCGACTGCGCGCCGCGGCCGGCCCGCGGCGAGCTGCAGCCGCTCGCCGGGGACGCCGGCGCGGATCGAGATGCGCGAATCCGCGAAGTGCCTTGCGGCGATGCCCGCGCCTTCC
>JBLMVY010000297.1:0-2605 GCA_050256935.1 Candidatus Levyibacteriota bacterium
GTCTACTGGCAGTTCTGGCTCGGTTTCTTCCTGGTGCTGATCGTGCTGTTCGCGCGCGGCGGCATCCTCGGCGGCCTCGACGCGCTGGGTGCGCGGCTGCGCCGGACGAAGCGATGAGCGGCGCGGCGGCGACATCCGCAGGCGCGCCGGCGCTGCGCACCCAGGGGCTGTCCAAGCGCTGGGGCGCCTTCAACGCGAACACCGACATCTCGCTGTCGTTTCTCCCGGGCGCGCGCCACGCGCTGATCGGCCCCAACGGCGCCGGCAAGACGACGTTCATCAACCTGCTGACGGGGGTGTTCCCGCCGACGGCGGGCGAGGTGTTCCTGGGCGAGGAGAACATCACGTCGCTGCAGCAGCACCTGCGCGTCAAGCGCGGGATGACGCGCACGTTCCAGATCAACACGCTGTTCCCCGAGTTGACCGTTCTGGAGTCGGTCGTGCTGGCGATCCTGGAGCGGCAGGGCCGTGCCGCGGAGTGGCGCAGGACCGTTGCCGCCCAGCGCGAGGCCGTCGACGAAGGCTGCGCGCTCCTCGAGACGCTGCGGCTCACCGCCGAGCGCAACGCGTTGACGCACGACCTCGCCTACGGCAAGCAGCGCCTGCTCGAGATCGCGCTGGCGCTCGCGACCCGACCGCGCATCCTGCTCCTCGACGAGCCTGCGGCCGGCATTCCCTCGGGCGAAAGCGCCGAGCTCTTCGGCGTCATCGCCGGCCTGCCGCGCGAGGTCACGATCCTGTTCATCGAGCACGACATGGACCTGGTCTTCCGCTTCGCCGAGCGCATTACCGTGCTCGTCGGCGGCAAGGTGCTGACCGAGGGTGCGCCGGCGGACATCGCCGCGGACCCGCGGGTCAAGGAGGTCTACCTCGGCGAGGCGCAGCATGGCTGAGCTGCTGGCGCTCGACGGCGTCACCGCCGGGTACGGCGCGTCGGTGGTGCTGGAGGACGTCGGGTTCGCGCTGGACGAGGGCGACAGCCTGGCGCTGCTCGGGCGCAACGGCGTCGGCAAGACGACCCTGCTGGTCACGCTGATGGGCCTGACCCGCGTCCATCGCGGCACGCTGCGCTGGCGCGGTGGCGACCTCGCCGCGCTGCCGACCCATCGCCGCGCCGCGGCGGGCCTGGGCTGGGTGCCGCAGGAGCGGTACATGTGGCCTTCGCTGACCATCGAGGAGCACCTGACGGCCGTGGCCCGGCCCGGTCGCTGGGACCTCCAGAAGGTCTACGAGATCTTTCCGCGTCTCGCGGAGCGCCGCGGCAACCGCGGCAATCAGCTTTCGGGCGGCGAGCAGCAGATGCTCGCGATCGCCCGCGCCCTGATCGTCAACCCGAGCCTGCTGCTGCTCGACGAGCCGATGGAGGGGCTCGCGCCGATCATCGTCCAGGAGCTGATGCGGGTGATACGCCACCTGGTGACGGACAGCGGCATGGCGGTGATCGTCGTCGAGCAGCACGCGAAGCTCGCGCTGTCGCTGACCCGCAAGGCGCTGGTGCTCGACCGCGGCCGCATCGTCCACCGCGGCCCGAGCGAGGACCTGCTGAACGACCCCGACACCCTGCATCGGCTGGTCGCGGTTTCCTGAGGGTGTTTCGAGGGCCGCGTCGCCCCACCGGCGCCCGTCGCGTCCATCGGACAGCACCTCTCGGGTCCGGCAGCGCCCCGGGATTCCGGCAGCGCCTACCGGTTCAGTAGCGCTTGTCGATGGTTCCTGCCGGCAGCGGGATCGCCGATGCCGGAGCAGCGGCGTTGCTGAGGTAGCGCGTCGCGAGCTTCCAGCCATCGCCATCGCGTTTCCAGCAGTCGACGACGAACAGCGCCTGCGGCGCACCCGAGGCAGGCGCGCTCGCCGGGACCTGGCGGAAGCTCACGATCGCGACGCTGCCGAAATCGTGGACCGCCATCTGGTCGATCGACGTCTCCGCCGAATCCGCCTGCGCCTGCCGGACCCAGTCGGCCCGGGGCACCGGCGTTCCGGGCATCGAGCCCGCACGCATCTCGAAATCCGACGCCAGCGCCTGGTCGATCGCCTTGGCGTCGCGCGCGGCGAGGCCCGACGCGAGCCGGGTCTCGAGGTCGTGGAAGATCTTGACCAGGCGGGTGACGGTGGGAATGCGCCCGGGCGCTTGAACGGGCTGGGCTGCGGCCGGGAAAGCAGCGCAGATCGCGAGGGTCGCTGCCAGCGCCATCGCCAGCTGCTTTGCCAGTCTCCTGGCGGGCCTTCCGGAGAGCTTCATCGGGATTGCGACCGAAAAACGGCGCGGAGGTTCGTCACGCCGGGGCGGGCCGTCGTGCGCCCGACCCGGCGGGAGACGGGCGCGACGAGCGCGCGCCCGCTTCGATCGACGTCAGTAGCTCATCGAGCAATAGCCGCCCGACGCGTTCACCCAGTTCCGTTGGATCAGGTACTCCCGGCTGCCGAGGATCACGTTGTATTTCGACCCGTTCGAAGCGGTGGATTCGGTCCCGAAGGTCCACGCGCACTTGTCGGCGTTCTCGTAGCCGCGGGTGTCGTACCAGGCATTGAGGTCGGGATCGGTCACCGCTTCCTCGAGCTCGTGGGCGATGATGCTCGCCATGCCGTCCGCCCCGGCGTTGCCGTT
>JBLMVY010000298.1:0-10206 GCA_050256935.1 Candidatus Levyibacteriota bacterium
GGCGAGCGCCACGCCCGAGGTGTCGGAACCGCCGCGACCCAGCGTCGTGATGTTGCCGTGCCGATCGACGCCCTGGAAGCCGGCGACGATGACGATCGTCCCCTCGGCCAGGTCCTTGCGCATCCGCTGGTCGTCGATCTCGAGGATGCGCGCCTTGGTGAATGCGCTGTCGGTGAGGATGCGCACCTGCGACCCGGTGTAGCTGCGCGCCTTCAGCCCCAGGTCGTGCAGCGCGATCGCCAGCAGGCCGATGGTCACCTGCTCGCCGGTGGCCGCGACGACGTCGAGCTCGCGGGGATCGGGGTTGGCCGAGAGCTCCTTCGCGAGGCCGAGCAGGCGGTTGGTCTCGCCGGACATCGCCGAAACGACGACGACGAGCTGATGGCCTTCGCGGTGGAAGCGGGCGACGCGCCTGGCGACATTGCGGATCCGCTCGGGCGAGCCGACGGAGGTGCCGCCGTATTTCTGGACGATCAGGGCCATCGTGGAGTGACGATCAGGGTCGCGCCGGCGACCGCGCGCGGGTTGGCGCCATCATGCGCCGAGGCTGCGAAACACCAGCGTCGCATTGGTCCCGCCGAAGCCGAAGGAGTTCGACAGCGCCGCGCGGATCGGCATCCGGCGCGAGGTGTTCGGAACGAAATCGAGGTCGCACTGGGGATCGGGCCGGGCGAGGTTCGCCGTGGGCGGCGCGACCTGGTCGCGCAGCGAGAGCACGGTGAACACGGCCTCGATGCCCGCAGCCGCCCCGAGCAGGTGCCCGGTCATCGACTTGGTCGACGACACCGCGAGCCTTGCCGCGTGCTCCCCGAATGCGCGCTTGACCGCGATGCACTCGGCGATGTCGCCCAGCGGGGTCGAGGTCCCGTGCGCGTTGACGTAGTCGATGTCGGTGGGCGCCATGCCCGCGTTGCGCAGCGCGTTGCGCATGCTGCGGAAGGCGCCGTCGCCGTCCTCCGGAGGTGCGGTGATGTGGTGCGCATCGGCGCTCATCCCGTAGCCCGCGAGCTCGCAGTAGACGCGCGCGCCTCGCGCCTTCGCGTGCTCCAGCTCCTCGAGCACCAGGATGCCCGCGCCCTCACCCAGCACGAAGCCGTCGCGATCGACGTCCCAGGGACGGCTCGCGCCCTGCGGGTCGTCGTTGCGCGTGGACAGCGCGCGCGCGGCGCAGAATCCGCCGACACCCAGCGGCGACACCGTGGACTCCGACCCGCCGGCGACCATCACGTCGGCGTCGCCGTACTCGATCAGCCGCGCCGCCTCGCCGAGGCTGTGGTTGCCGGTCGAGCAGGCGCTGACCGTCGCGATGTTGGGACCGCGGTAGCCGTACTGGATCGACACCAGTCCCGAGATCATGTTGATGATCGATCCGGGTACGAAGAACGGCGACACCTTGCGCAGCCCGCCCTGCACGTATGCGCGGTGGGTCTCCTCGATCATCGGCAAGCCGCCGATCCCGGATCCCACCGCCACGCCGCAGCGCTCCTTGTCGCCCGCGAAATCCTCGAGGCCCGCGTCCCTGATCGCCTCCATGGTCGCGACCAGGCCGTAGTGGATGAACGTGTCGTAGCGCCGCGCCTCCTTGGCGGAGAGCCAGCGCGACACGTCGAAATCCTTCACCTCGCCTGCGATCTGCGACGGAAACCCCGTCGCGTCGAAGCGCGTGATGCGCCCGATCCCGGAACGTCCGGCGACGATGTTCTCCCAGGCCGCGGTGACCCCGATGCCCACCGGGGACACGATGCCCAGACCGGTGACGACGACTCGACGGCGAGACATGAAGGTGCTCGAAAGAAGGAGGGGATGATGCGGAAGCGGCTGGCGGGCGTGCTGCCGCCGCCGGGGCCTCGACTGCGGGCCGCGGACGCGACCCGCTGCCCGGGGTTATTTCTTGACGTGGCTGCCGACGTAGTCGATCGCCTGCTGCACGGTGGTGATCTTCTCGGCTTCTTCGTCGGGGATCTCGGTTTCGAACTCCTCCTCGAGCGCCATCACCAGCTCGACGGTGTCGAGCGAATCCGCGCCGAGGTCGTCGACGAACGACGATTCGTTCTTGATTTCCGCTTCATTGACGCCCAGCTGCTCGGCAACGATCTTCTTGACGCGCTGTTCTACGTTTTCCATGCATCTCCTCCCCGTTCTTGGGGTCAATGAATCAAACCCGTGGATTTTACCGCAAGACCCGCCCGGGCACGAATGTCCGCCGGATCGCCTCTGTGCTGCGGACCCCGGCATTCGCCACCGGGCCGGCCGGTCCGGATCATGGCATCAGCATGCCGCCGTTCACGTGCAGCGTGGTGCCGGTGATGTAGGCGGCGCGCGGGCTCGCGAGGAAGAGGACCGCGTTGGCGATGTCCTCGGGCGTCCCCAGACGGCTCAAGGGTATGCGCGCCAGCAGGGCGTCGCGCTGCGCCGGCTGCAGCACCCGGGTGAGGTCGGTGTCGACGAAGCCCGGGGCCACGCAGTTGACCGTGATGTTGCGGCTGCCGACCTCGAGCGCCAGCGACTTGGTGAACCCGACCAGCGCCGCCTTGGCCGCGGCGTAGTTCGCCTGGCCCGGATTGCCCGAGGCGCCGACGACCGAGCCGATCTGGACGATGCGCCCGCGGCGCGCCTTCATCATGCCGCGCAGCACCGCCTTCGACAGGCGATAGGCGGGCTTGAGGTTGGTGTCCATGATCGCGTCCCACTCCTCGTCCTTCATGCGCAGGAGCAGGTTGTCCCGGGTGATGCCCGCGTTGTTGACCAGGATGGTCACCGGACCCAGACGCGTCTCGATGTCGTGCAGCACGTGCTCCGTCGCGGCGGCGTCGGTGACGTCGAGCCGCAGCCCGAGTCCGGCAATGCCCGCTTCGGCCAGGTAGGCAGCGATCGCCGCTGCGCCCTCGTCGCTGGTCGCGGTGCCTGCGACCGTGGCGCCCGCGCCACCCAGCGCCAGCGCGATCGCGCGACCGATGCCCCGCGTCGCGCCGGTGACCAGCGCGATCTCCCCCTGCAGCTCTCCCGTGCCCATCGCCGTCCCCTCCTGCACCCGGTCAGGCCGAGGCCAGCGCAGCGCGCGCCTCGGCGATCGCCGCGCCGTCGCTCAGTGCGTGGGCATTGAGACGCTCGTCGATGCGCCGGGTGAGTCCCGTCAGCACCTTGCCCGGGCCGCACTCGACGACGTCGGTGACGCCGCGCGAGGCCAGCGCCTGGATCGTCTGCGTCCAGCGCACCGGGCTCGCCGCCTGCCGCGCCAGCGCCGCGCGTATCGCCTCGGGCTCCGGATGCGTCTCGACATCGACGTTGTGCACGACGGGGATCGACGGCGCGACGACGGCGACCTGCGCGAGCCGCGCCGCCAGCTTCTCCGCGGCAGGCCTGAGCAGCGAGCTGTGGAAAGGCGCCGACACCGGCAGCAGCAGGCCCCGCTTGGCGCCGCGCGCCTTCGCCGCCGCGATTGCGCGCTCGACCGCGCCCCTGTTGCCGGCGATGACCAGCTGGCCGGGTGCATTGAAGTTCACCGGCTCGACGACCTCGCCCTGCGCCGCCTCGGCACAGGCGTCGACCACCGCAGCGTCGTCGGCCCCCATGATCGCCGCCATCGCCCCGACGCCCGGCGCCACCGCGTCCTGCATCGCCTCGGCGCGAAAGCGCACCAGCGGGACGGCGTCGCGGAAGGCGAGCGCGCCGGCAGCGACCAGCGCCGTGTATTCGCCCAGGCTGTGGCCCGCGACGAACGCGGGCCTGGCGCCTCCCGTCGCCAGCCAGGCGCGCCAGACCGCGATGCCCGCCGTCAGCATCACCGGCTGGGTGTTGCGGGTCAGGTTGAGCGCCTCGGCAGGGCCTTGCGCGACCAGCGCCCACAGGTCCTCGCCGAGGGTCTCGGAAGCCTCGGCGAACGTGGCGCGCACTTCGGGATGGTCGGCATAGGCTTCCATCATGCCGATCTGCTGGGAGCCTTGTCCCGGGAACACGAAAGCGAGGGTCATCGGGGATGCCGGATCGAGAGGGTTGTGAGGATGGGGGTTCGCGTCACCAGCGCAGCAGCACCGATCCCCAGGTGAAGCCGCCGCCGACGCCCACCAGCATCAGGCAGTGCCCGGCGCGTATGCGACCATCGCGCACCGCGACGTCGAGGGCCAGCGGAATCGACGCCGCCGACGTGTTCGCGTGGGCGTCGACCGTGGAGACGACCTTGCTGGTCGGCAGGTCGAGCTTCTTTGCCGTCGCGTCCATGATGCGCAGGTTCGCCTGGTGGGGAATCAGCCAGTCGACGTCCGCCGCCGTCATCCGGTTGGCCGACAGCGCCTCGTGCGCGACCTCCGCGAGCACGCGGACTGCGAACTTGAACACGCCCTGCCCGTCCATGTGCACGAACGGCGAACCCGCGACGGCCCCGTTCCTGACCTGGCCGGGCACGCACAGGATGTCGCGGTAGTGGCCGTCCGCGTGCAGATGCGCCGACAGGATTCCCGGCGTCGGCGACGGGACGAGGACGACGGCGCCCGCGCCGTCGCCGAACAGCACGCAGGTGCCGCGATCGTTCCAGTCGAGGATCCGCGAATAGATCTCGGCGCCGACGACCAGCGCATTGCGTGCGGCGCCGCTCGCGACCATCTTGTCGGCGATCGCCAGCGCATAGACGAATCCCGAGCACACCGCCTGCACGTCGAACGCGGGACCACCGCGTGCGCCGAGCTTGGCCTGCAGGATGCAGGCCGTCGACGGAAAGACCATGTCCGGCGTCGTCGTCGCGACGATGATCAGGTCGACGTCGGCGGCGGCGATCGACGCCGCGGCCAGGGCCTCCCGCGCCGCAGCCAGCGCGAGATCCGAGGTCTGCTCGCCGTCGGCGGCGATGTGCCGCTGGGCGATGCCGGTCCGGGTGCGGATCCATTCGTCGCTGGTCGCGACGCGCTGCGCGAGCTCCGCGTTGGTCAGCACCCGCGACGGGAGGTAGCGGCCCGTGCCGGCGATGCGGCTATGCATGGGCCGCGGCCGGACCGTCGGACCCGGCGACATCGGGGGATGCCGCCGCGCCTGTCGGAGCGACGTGCATGTCGGCGATGCGCTGGGCGATCCTGTCGAGGACGCCGTGCGCGACCTCGGCGTGCGCGCGCTTGAGCGCGTTGACGAAAGCCTGCGCATCGGCCCCGCCGTGGCTCTTCACGACGACGCCCTTGAGCCCGACCAGCGTCGCGCCGTTGTAGCGCCTCGGGTCGATGCGGCGCTTGAACGCCCTCAGCACGGGATAGGCGAGCACCGCCGACATCCGCGTCAGCGGATTGCGCGTGAACTCGGCCTTCAGGAACGCGTAGAGCATCTGGGCGAGACCCTCCGAGGTCTTGAGGGCGACGTTGCCGACGAAGCCGTCGCAGACGACGACGTCGGTCGTTCCCTTGTAGATGTCGTCGCCTTCGACATTGCCGTGGAAGTTGAGGCCCGACGTCTTCAGGAGCTCGGCGGTGTCCTTGACGACATCGTTGCCCTTGATGTCTTCCTCGCCGATGTTGAGCAGTCCCACCGTCGGCCGCTCGATGCCCTCGATCGCGGTCACCAGCGCGCTGCCCATGGCGGCGAACTGGACCAGCTGCTCGGACGTGCAGTTGACGTTGGCGCCGAGGTCGAGCATCAGCGTCTGGCCGGACCACGTCGGAAGCTGCGAAGCGATCGCCGGCCGGTCGATGCCCGGCAGCGTCTTCAGCACGAAGCGCGCGATCGCCATCAGCGCGCCGGTGTTCCCCGCCGACACGCACGCATGGGCGACGCCTTCCTTGACCAGGTTGATCGCCACGCGCATCGACGAATCCTTCTTGCGCCGCAACGCTTCGGCGGGCGGCTCGTCCATGTCGACGACCTCGCTCGCCGCCTGCACGGTGATGCGGTCGCGCAGCGCCGGCTGCGCGGTGGCGAGCGCGGCTTCGAGGACCCCCTGCTGCCCGACGAGGATCACCCGGGCGTCGGGCTCCGCGGCCAGGAATGCGAGACAGGCCGGGACGGTGACCGGGGGGCCGTGATCGCCCCCCATGGCATCGACGGCGACGGTGACGGACATCGGGCTCGTGAGTTCAGGCGCCGCCCGCGGCGCCAGGATCACTCGTCGGCCTTGGTCTTGACGACCTTCTTGCCGCGATAGTAGCCGCTCGGGCTGATGTGGTGCCGCAGGTGCACCTCGCCGCTCACCGGCTCGACGGCCAGGGGCGGATTGCCGAGGAAATCGTGGGCCCGATGCATGCCGCGCTTGGACGGCGACTTCTTGTTCTGCTGGACTGCCATCATGCTCTCCTGTTTGTCACTTCAGTTTCGGCGGGTGCCGTGCAGGCTCCTTCCGGATGCCTCGGCGCGAACGGCAGCGCCAGTACCAATTCGTCCTCGACCAGATCGAGCGGATCGATCGGCGATGCCGCCAGCACGACCTCGGAGTCGCTCTCGGCGTCGAGCGCCGCCAGCTCCGCCTCGCTTCTCGCCAGGAGCAGCTCGGTCTGCTGTGCAACCTTCCATTCGAATTCGGCCAAGCAGCGCTGGCAGCCCAGCGTCACCGATCCGGACAGGCCGACCGACAGTGCGGGCCTGCCCAGCGCATCGGTGGTGCCGGCGATCCGCCAATCGACGCTCGCCGGGCCGGCCGCGATCAGGTCCTCGACCCGGGGCAGCCGGTGGGCATCGACGGTTCCCTCGACGACGCCATGCTCGCGCGCGAGCCCGAATGCGTCCAGACGGGACTTCGATCTTTCCGAGCCGGTGCCCGAACCGTCGACGAAGCGCGAAACCATGGCTTGCGCACCCTGCGCCTGCGGCCCCGCTGGAAATCGGACGTCGGGGTCGCCGGCGAAAAACGTAAAATCATACCGTCAATCGACCGCTGTGTCAAAAAATGTCAGGAAAAACAAGGCCAAGTACGCCGCGGCCGCTGATTCTCGCATCGGGATCCCGGTACCGGCGCGAGCTGCTGGCGCGCCTTGGCCAGCCTTTCGAGGTCGCGGCCGCCGACATCGACGAGACGGCGCTCCCCGGCGAGACCCCGGCGACCACCGCCTGCCGGCTGGCGATCGCCAAGGCCCGCGCGGTCGCGGCGCGCTACCGCGAGGCGCTGGTCATCGGCTCCGACCAGGTCGCCGACGCCGGGGGCATCGCCCTCAGCAAGCCGGGAAGCCACGACGCCGCCGTGGCGCAACTGACCATGCTCTCGGGGCGCAGGATCGTCTTCCACACGGCGGTGGCGCTGATCGACGCCGCCAGCAAGCGCTGCCAGCTGCGCCTGGTCGACGTGGCGAGCACCTTCCGGCGCCTCGATCCGCAGGCGATCGAAAGCTACCTGCGCCGCGAGCAGCCCTACGACTGCGCCGGAGCGGTCAAGTCCGAGGCGCTGGGCATTGCACTGTTCGAGCGCATCGAGAGCGACGATCCGACGGCGCTGATCGGCCTGCCGCTGATCGCCCTCGTCGATCTCCTGGCGACCGAGGGGGTCGACGTGCTCGGGGACGCCGCGGCGGGCTGAGCGATGGCGGGCATCCTCTATCTGGTGCCGAACCTGCTGGGCGCCGTCGCGCCCTCCGCGGTGCTGCCCCAGCGCACCATCGACGTGGCACGCGGCCTCGCCCACTGGGTCGTCGAGACGCCCAAGGCCGCCCGCGCCTTCCTCAATTCGCTGGGCATGCCCGTGCCGCTCGCGCAGCTCGACATCGCGCCACTGTCGCGTGCGCCGGAGGGGCCCGAGCTCGCCGCGATCATCGCCACCCTGCGCGGTGGCGCCGACGTCGGCGTGGTCTCGGACGCAGGATGCCCCGGCGTCGCCGACCCGGGGGCGGTGCTCGTCGCCGCTGCGCACGGCGCGGGAATCCGGGTCGTTCCGCTGGTGGGCCCGTCGGCGATCCTGCTCGCGCTGATGGCCTCGGGAATGAACGGCCAGCACTTCTGCTTCCACGGCTACCTGCCGGTGAAGCCCGAGGCCCGCATCGGGGCGCTGCACGCCCTCGAGGCGCAATCGCGCGCGGCGCGGCGAACGGAGCTGTTCATCGAGACACCCTATCGCAACGCCGCGATGCTGGCGACCCTTGCCGCCACGCTCAAGCCGTCGACCACCGTGTGCATCGCCGCGGACCTGACGCTTGGGACCGAGCACGTCGAGCGCGCGAGCGCCCGCGAATGGAGCCGGCGCGACGCCGCGCGCTTCGACCGGCGCCCGGCGATATTCCTGCTGCAGGCGTGAGCGCGACGAATCGGCTGCCGCCTCAGGCGGCCGATTCCTCGTCGGGCCAGTTCTTGATGTAGCTCTTGAGCATGCGGTTCTCGAAGCTCTGGTCTTCGTAGACCGCTTTCGCGACGTCGTGGAACGACACGACGCCCTGCAGCATCGTCCCCTCCATCACTGGAACGTAGCGCGCGTGCCGCTCGAGCATGATGCGGCGCAGGTCCATCACGTCCAGGCCCGGCTGCGCGGTCAGCGGGTCGCGCTCGTAGATCTCCGCGATGGCGAGATCACCCAGCGACCCGCCCCGGTCGGCGAGCGCCTTCAGCACCTCGGCGAAGGTGAGCATGCCGGCGAGCCGGCCGTGATCCATGACGACCAGCGAGCCGATGTCGTGCTGCGCCATCACCTGCACGGCCTCGAGGACCGGACGCCCGGGCGGCGTCGTGAACAGCGCATTGCCCTTGATGCGCAGGATTTCGCTGACGAGCATGTCGCCTCCCCCGGTCAGAGACACGGACCGCACGATCCCAGATTACCCACACGCCGGGGATCGTGCAATCGCGGCTGCGATCAGGGCGACAGCGGCCGCCGCTCGCGCAGCGCCTGGGCCAGCGTCCCGGCATCGACGTACTCGAGCTCGCTGCCGATGGGAACGCCGCGGGCGAGGCGCGTCACCTTCAGGTTGCGGGCGGCCAGCAGCTCGCCGAGGTAATGCGCCGTCGCCTCGCCCTCGTTGGTGAAATTGGTCGCCAGGATGACCTCGGTGACGACGCCGTCGGTCGCACGCGCCAGCAGGCGCTCGAGCCGGATCTCCTTGGGGCCGATGCCGTCGAGCGGCGAGAGCCGGCCCATCAGCACGAAATAGAGCCCCGAATACGAATGGGTCTGCTCGACCATCAGGAGGTCGGCGGGCGTCTCCACCACGCAGAGCTGCGTCGGGTCGCGCCGCGGCGACTGGCAAAGCGTGCACAGCCGCCCTTCGGTGAAGGTGTTGCAGCGCTCGCAGTGCAGGACCGAGCGCGTGGCGTCGGTCAGCGCTCGCGCGAGCCGCTGCGCGCCGTCGCGGTCGTGCTGGAGCAGGTGCAGCGCCATGCGCTGCGCCGCCTTGGGGCCGACGCCAGGCAGGCAGCGCAGCGCGGCGGCGAGCTCGTCGAGGCTCGACAGCGCCTCGCGCGGGGGCGCCGTGCGGGGGGGCGCGTCGCGCGCACTCATCGCCTGCCCACCCGAGGTCAGAACGGCAGCTTGAACCCGGGCGGCATCGGCAGGCCCGCCGTCAGGCCGCCCATCTTCTCCTGCGTCATCGCCTCGGCGCGTCGCACCGCGTCGTTGAAAGCCGCGGCGATCAGGTCCTCGAGCATGTCGCGGTCCTCGCCCGCGAGCGAGGGATCGATGGTCACTTTCTTCACGTCGTGACGGCAGGTCATCAGCACCTTGACCAGTCCGGCGCCGGCCTGGCCCTCGACCTCGGTGCGCGCCAGCTCCTCCTGCGCGCGCTGCATGTTCTCCTGCATCTGCTGCGCCTGCTTCATCAGCCCGGCGAGCTGGTTCTTCATCATGATCGTTCCTGGTTTCCTGAAGGTGGATTCGCTGCATTGCGCTGCACACGCTCGATGGTCTCCGGCTTGACCGTCGCATCGAAGCGCGCGACGAGGTCGCGCACGAACGGCTCGCTGCGGAACATCGCTTCGCCCTGGGCCCTCGCCTGCTCGCGCTCGCGCCGCTCCTGTGCGGCCAGCGATCCGTCGCCCGATTCGCCGATCTCGAAAGCCAGCAGCAGCTTGCGCCCGGTTGCCGCCTCGAGCGCGGCCTTGAGCTTGTCGGCATAGGCCTTGTCGGCGAGGTGCTTGTGGCTGGCCGGGATGGCGAGCGACACCGCGTTGCCGCGCACCGACTTGAGCTCCGACTGGGCCGCAAGCTGCGCCGCCATGCCGGTCAGCTTCAGGCCGGCGACGAACGCCGGCCACTGCGCCGGCGCTTCCGGCAGCGGCGCCGCGGGCGCCGCCTTCACCTCGGCCGCAGGCGCCGGCGCCGGC
>JBLMVY010000299.1:0-8927 GCA_050256935.1 Candidatus Levyibacteriota bacterium
GCTATGGGGGGCGTAGACAGTGGTGACATACTCGCCTACCAGGTGCCGCCCGCAATCGCCAAGTTCGAGCCGGACGTGGTTACCGTCTCCGCGGGCCTCCACGATATGGAGAAAATACTTCTGGGTGCGGATCCAAACGTGGTCTTTCCGCAGCTTGCGCAGAACATGCACGACATTCTCTGCGACTTCACGCAGGCGGGCGCTACGGTCATCGTCGGGAACTTTCCCGACTTTCCGTGGCTCACCGCCGTCAACCCGCAGGTACGTGCGGGAATCATCGTTGCAAACCAGATAATCGCAACCGAGGCGTCGTCCTGCGGGGCCAAGGTGGCTGACGTATTCACCGCGTTCGACGGCCGCAAGGGCCTCTTTCTCTATGGCCGTCCTGGCGTTCCGCCGAGCGAGACGCATCCTACCAATCTCGGCTATCGCGTCATGGAGCAAGCATATATCGATGCAGCACGGCAATAGTTTCTGATCTGATCTTCCACTGGTCGCGTTCCCCCGAACGGCTCGCTATGGCGGGCCGTTCGCGCGTGCCGGCGGACATTCCTTGGGTCAGGTGGCCCGCCCGGAGCCTCAAGTCGGCGCTAGCAATCGGCGTGCGCCGCTTCGAGCAAGTTGGCGGGATTCAACCTCGGTTGCGGCAGGTTCGTGAACGGCGTCGACGCTGCGCGCAGTGCGTCGGTGATGTCCCACGCTGTCGCCGGCGGCGCGCTATCGCGGGGAGTTGCTCGTAGGCTCGTCCCGACTCGGCCGCAGCAGAAACAACCACCTGACGTTTCGCAGCTAGGCGATCGCCGGCGGTGTCCCTGCGGGCAGGATGAACACGAAGCGCGCGCCGCCGCCTTCGCGATTCTCCGCGCGTATCGAGCCGCCGTGGGCCTCGACGATGGTCCGGCAGATCGCGAGACCCAGTCCGATTCCCGGCACTACTGACTCCGGCTGGCCGCGGGTGAACATGTCGAAGATGGCGGCCTCGCGTCCAGGTGGCAGTCCCGGCCCGCGGTCCTCCACCGCCACCTCGACGGTGCCGTCGACTTGGCTGCCGGCGATCCGGATCGGGGTACCCGGTGGCGTGTGCTTCGCGGCATTCTCCAGGAGATTGACGATCACGCGCTCGATCAGCACGCCGTCGCAGCGCACCAGTGGCAGCTCGGGGGGTAGTGCGACGTCGATCGCGCGGCCCGAAAGCGCGCCCTTGAGCGACTGCAGCGCGCTGCCGACGAGTTCCTCGAGCGATTGCCAGTCCTGATGCAATTCGATCCGACCCGCCTGCAGCCGTGCCATCTCGAGCAGCTTGTCGACGAGCTGGGCCGTGCGCGTCGCCTGTTCGCGCAGGGCCAGCGCGTCGTCGGCGCCGCGTCCACCGTCGATCTCGCGCGCCAGTGCGTCGGAAAGGCCGACCAGCGCGGTCAGCGGCGTCCGCAGATCGTGCGAGATCGCGGCCAGTACCGAATTGCGCAGGCGCTCGGACTCCATGTCCACCAGCGTGCGCTGCGCGACGGCGACGAAGTGCACGCGCTCGAGTGAAATGGCGATCAGGGCCGCGCAGGTCTCCAGCAGTCGGCGCTGTTCCGGGATCATCGGCAGGCGCGGATCACCCGGCTCCACGACCAGCACCCCGCGGGTGCGCATCGGCGCCTTGAGCGGAAGATAGAGCGCCGTCGCGGCGGCGAGCGTGTCGGTTCCGAATCCTGCGGGTTCCCCGTGATCTGCGCACCAGCGCGCGACCGCGGAGTCCACCGCCGGACGCAACGGGGTCGGGTCGGGGATGACCAGCGCGTCGTGGTCGTCCATCACCAGGACCGCGGCCTTGCTGCGCTGGACGTCCGCGGCGAAACGCTCGCCGATCTCTGCGACATGCTCGGGCGTGAGCGCGGAACCGAGCTCCCGCGCCATGTCGAACAGGCGCCGCGTGCGGTGCTCGCCGGACGAGGCGAGCTGCGCCTGATAGCGAAGGCGCGCCGTCAGCTGCCCGATTGCCAGCCCGACGGCCAGCATGACCGCAAACGTGATCAGGTACTGCGCATCGCTCACCGCCAGCGAGAACCTCGGCGGCACGAAGAACACGTCGAAGGCCAGTACGTTCGCCACCGCTGCGAGCACCGCCGGACCGCGCCCGAACAGCAGCGCCGCAACGACGACCGCCAGCATGAACAGCATGGCGATGTTGGCGAGATCGAAGACGTGCAGAAGGGGCATCGCGATCAGCGTGACCGCGATGCACAGACCAAGCGCCCCCGCGTAGCCCTGCCAGCGTGACGCGAGCGGTGCGTGCGCCCGCGCGGGCTCCTCGGCGGAGGGCGGCTGCGCGTCGTCGCGGGTGATCACGACGACGTCGAGGTCGGGGGCCAGCGCACCGGCGCGATCGGCGATCGATGGTCGAATCCTGTCCGCGAGGCGTCGCCGCACCGGTGCGCGTCCGACCACCAGCTTGCCGAGGTTGTGCGCGCGCGCGTGGTCGACCAGGGCACGGAGGACATCGGGAGCCCCGATCGTCGTCGGTTGGGCACCGAGCTCCTGCGCCAGCCTGAGCGTCGCGAGAATGCGCTTGCGGCGGGCATCGGGAAGGCGAGTGAGTTCCGGCGTCTCGACGTAGACGGCGTGCCAGGGTGCATCCAGCGCCGCGGCGAGCCGCGCGGCCGAGCGCACGACGGTGTCGTTCCCGTCGCCGGGGCCGATGGCTACCAGGATCGCATCGCGTGCCTTCCAGACTGCGCTTCCGGCGATGGTGCTGCGGAAGCTGCGCATCTGGGTGTCGACGCGGTCGGCCGCGCGCCGGAGGGCGAGCTCGCGCAGGGCGAGGAGGTTGCCCTTGCGGAAATAGTTCTGGATCGCGTGCTCGGCCTGCTCGGACAGGTAGACCTTGCCTTCCTTGAGGCGCTGCAGCAGGTCGTCTGCCGGGAGGTCTACGAGGACGATCTCGTCGGCCTCGTCGAAGATCCGGTCGGGAAGCGTTTCGCGGACCCGGATCCCGGTGATGCCCCCGATCACGTCGTTCAGGCTCTCCAGATGCTGGACGTTGACCGTCGTGTAGACGTCGATGCCGGCGGCGAGGAGCTCCAGCACGTCCTGGTAACGCTTGGCATGACGCGATCCCGGCGCATTCGTGTGGGCCAGCTCGTCGACGAGCAGGACCGAGGGCTTGCGCGCCAGCGCCGCATCGATGTCGAATTCCTGCAACAGGTGTCCGCGGTATTCGACCGCCCGCCGCGGCAGCACCTCGAGACCTGCGACGAGGCGCGCCGTTTCCTGCCGGCCGTGGGTCTCGACCAGGCCCACGACCACGTCGCGACCCTCTTCGCGCAGTCGCCGCGCTTCGGCGAGCATCGCGTAGGTCTTGCCGACCCCGGGCGAGGCGCCGAAGAACAGCTTGAGGCGGCCGCGCGCGGCGCGTGCGCGCTCGTCCTCGATGCGCGCGAGCAGCGCGTCGGGGTCGGGGCGGGCGCGAAGGTCGTCGGCCATCGGGAAGGCCTAGTGCCCGCGGTCGGGGGAGGCGGCGTCCAGCGCGAGGTTGAGCTGCAGGACATTGACCGCCGGCTCGCCGAGAAAGCCGAGTTGTCGACCCTCGGTGGCCTCCGCCACCAGTGCGCGTACGCGCGCGACGGGCAGCCCGCGCGCCCTGGCGACGCGGGCGACCTGATACTTGGCAGCTGCCGGGCTGATGTCCGGGTCCAGCCCGCTGGCCGACGCCGTCACGAGGTCGACCGGCACGGGCGCCCGGTTTCCCGGATCGGCTTCGCGCAATGCCTTGATCCGCGTCGCCACCGCGTCGATCAGCGCCGGATTGGTCGGCCCCAGGTTCGATCCCGACGAGGCCGCCGCGTTGTACGGATAGGGCGTGGTCGCCGAGGGGCGCGGCCAGAAATACCTCGGGTCGCTGAACGGCTGCCCGATCAGCGTCGATCCGACGGGCTTGCCGCCGGACTCGATGAGGCTGCCATCGGCCTTTCCCGGCATCGTCAGCCGGGCGATGCCGGTTACCACGCCCGGGTACACCAAACCGGTGATGATCGTGAACAGGCAGAGGAGCAGGACTGCGGGTCGTAGTTGCGCCAGCATGGCGTGTCTCCCGGAACGTCAGGCGAGATGAAGGACTTGCAGGATCATGTCGATCAGCTTGATCCCGACGAAGGGCGCGACGATGCCGCCGACGCCGTAGACCAGCATGTTGTCGCGCAGCAGCCGGGCTGCGCCGACGGCCCGGTACCTGACGCCCCTCAGCGCCAGCGGAATCAGCACGACGATGATCAGGGCGTTGAAGATGACCGCCGATAGCACTGCGCTCGCCGGCGTCGCGAGATGCATGACGTTGAGGACGTCGAGCTGCGGATAGGTCGTCGCGAACGCGGCGGGGACGATCGCGAAGTACTTGGCCACGTCGTTGGCGATCGAGAAGGTCGTGAGCGAGCCACGCGTGATCAGCAGCTGCTTGCCGGTCTCGACGATCTCGATCAGCTTGGTCGGGTTGCTGTCGAGGTCGACCATGTTGCCGGCTTCCTTCGCCGCCTGGGTGCCGGTGTTCATCGCCACCGCGACGTCGGCCTGCGCCAGCGCCGGCGCGTCGTTGGTGCCGTCCCCGGTCATCGCGACCAGGCGTCCCTCCGCCTGGGTGTCGCGAATCAGCCGCAGTTTCGCCTCCGGGGTGGCCTCCGCCAGAAAGTCGTCGACGCCCGATTCCGCCGCGATCGCGGCTGCGGTCAGCCGGTTGTCCCCGGTGATCATCACCGTCTTGATGCCCATCCTGCGCAGCTGGGCGAAGCGCTCCTTGATGCCCCCCTTGACGACGTCCTTGAGCTCGATCACGCCCAGCACCCGCGCGCCGTCGGCCACCGCCAGGGGCGTGCTGCCGCGGCGTGCCACCGCCTCGACCGCGGCGGTCACCTCGGCCGGAAATCGACCGCCTTTCTCCTCGACGAACGCGCGGATTGCGTCGGCCGCCCCCTTGCGGATCTCGCGCCCCTGCACGTTGACGCCGCTCATCCGCGTGTGCGCGGAAAACGGGACGAAGGTCGCCCCCAGCGCCTGGAGATCGCGTTCGCGCAGGCCGTACTTCTCCTTGGCGAGCACGACGATGCTTCGTCCTTCGGGCGTTCCATCGGGCAGCGAAGCGAGCTGCGAGACGTCGGCGAGTTCGTGTTCCCCGACGCCCGGGGCCGGAACCAGGGCGAACGCCTGGCGGTTGCCGAGAGTGATCGTGCCGGTCTTGTCGAGCAGCAGCACGTCGACGTCGCCCGCCGCCTCGACGGCCCGGCCGGACATCGCAATGACGTTGGCGCGGAGCATGCGGCCGATGCCCGCGAGACCGATCGCCGAGAGCAGGCCGCCGATCGTGGTGGGGATCAGGCACACCAGCAGCGCGACGAGGACGGTGATCGTCACGGGCGCCCCGGACTTCGTCACCTCGACCGCGTAGATCGAGAACGGCAGCAGCGTGACCGTCGTCAGCAGGAACACGATCGTCAGCTTGACCAGCAGGATCGTAAGGGCAACTTCGTTCGGGGTCTTCTGCCGGCGCGCACCTTCCACCATCGCGATCATGCGGTCGAGGAACGCGTGTCCGGGATCGACGCTGACGCGGACCACCATCCAGTCGGAGAGCACCCGGGTGCCGCCGGTGACCGACGAGAAGTCGCCGCCGGATTCGCGGATCACCGGTGCCGATTCCCCGGTAATCGCCGATTCGTCGACCGAGGCGACGCCATCGATCACCTCTCCGTCGGCTGGAATGAAATCGCCGGCCTCGACCAGGAAATAGTCACCCTTGTGCAGCGCGGTCGACTTGACCGGAACCGGTTCGCGCGAGCGGCCCGGTGCGGCGAGCTTCTTCGCCATGACGTCGCGCTTCGCCGAGCGCAGCGCGTCGGCCTGGGCCTTGCTGCGACCTTCCGCGATCGCCTCGGCGAAATTGGCGAACAGCACCGTGAACCAGAGCCAGAGGGCGATGGCGAGGATGAATCCGGCGGGCGCCTCCCCATGCCCGCCGAGGGCCTGGACCCACAGCAGGGTGGTCAGGATGCTTCCGATCCACACGACGAGCATCACCGGGTTGCGCCACTGGTGCTGCGGCAGCAGCTTGACCAGCGAGTCCTTCAGCGCCTGCCGAAAGATCTCCGGTGTCACCAGGCCCTGGTGCGCTGGCGTCCCGGCCTGGGGACGGGCAATTGCAGTGCTCATCGCTTGCCTTCCGATGCGGGTCGTTCAGTGCGCGCCGACCATGACCAGGTGCTCGACGACCGGGCCGAGGGCGAGCGCGGGAAAGAAGCTCAGCGCGCCGATGATGATGACGGTGCCGACGAGGACGCCGACGAACAGCGGCGTGTGGGTCGGCAGCGTGCCGACGCTGGCCGGGATTCTCTTCTTGGCGGCGAGCGCCCCGGCGATCGCGAGCACCGGCACGATGATCCCGTAGCGGCCGAAGAACATGATGACGCCCAGCGCCGTGTTGTAGAACGGCGTGTTGGCCGAGATGCCGGCGAAGGCGCTGCCGTTGTTGCCGCTCGCCGAGGAGAACGCGTACAGGATTTCCGAGAACCCGTGCATCGCGGGGTTGGCGACCCCGGCCTTGCCGGCGTCAACCGAGGTGGCGATGGCGGTGCCGATGAGGGCGGTGAAGATCGGGACCAGCACGCCGATGGCGGCCATCTTCATCTCGAAGGCCTCGATCTTCTTGCCCAGGTACTCGGGCGTCCGGCCGATCATCAGGCCGGCGACGAACACGGCGACGATGGCGAACAGCAGCATGCCGTAGAGACCCGATCCGACGCCGCCGAAGATCACCTCGCCGAGCTGGATCAGCCACAGCGGGACCAGGCCGCCCAGCGGCGTGAACGAATCGTGCATGGCGTTCACCGAGCCGTTGGAGGCGGAGGTGGTCGCTGTCGCCCATAGCGCGGAGTTGACGATGCCGAAGCGCGCTTCCTTACCCTCCATGTTGCCGCCGGCCTGGGTCGCGCTGGCGGTGAGATCGGCACCGGCCTTGGCGAGGAGCGGGTTGCCCGACTGCTCCGCCTGGACGCAGACGGCGAGCAGCCCGACGAAGATGACGGTCATCGCCGCGAGCAGCGCCCAGCCCTGGCGCGTGTCACCGACCATCCTGCCGAACGTGTAGCACAGCGCCGCGGGGATCAGGAGGATGGCCAGCATCTCCAGGAAGTTGGACAGCGGCGTGGGGTTCTCGAAAGGATGCGCCGAGTTCGCATTGAAGAAGCCGCCGCCATTGGTGCCGAGCTGCTTGATGGCAATCTGCGAGGCGGCCGGTCCCATTGCCAGCAGCTGGTCCCTCTGCGTCGCCTTCGCGGTGACTGGGTTGCCCTTGTCGTCCTTGACCGGCTGACCCGACGCATCGAGCTTGGGATTGTCGTAGTCGACCGATTGGACGAGGGGAACCGTCTTGTAGGGGGCCAAGGTCTGCACGACGCCCTGGGAGACCAGCACCAGGGCGAGGATCAGGGACAGCGGCAGCAGGATGTAGAGGGTGGTACGTGTCATGTCGACCCAGAAATTGCCGACGGTCTCGGCCGTCTGGCGTGCGAAACCGCGGATCAGTGCCACGGCCACCGCCATGCCGGTGGCGGCGGACAGGAAGTTCTGGACGGTGAGCGCCGCCATCTGGGTCAGATAGCTCATCGTGCTCTCGCCCGCGTAGCCCTGCCAGTTGGTGTTGGTCATGAAGCTCATCGCGGTGTTGAACGCCGAGTCGGGGGACACGGCGGAAAACCCCTGGGGATTGAGCGGCAGGGAGGCCTGGAGGCGCTGCAACGCGTAGACGAGAAGTCCGCCGAGCAGATTGAAGACGAGCATTGCCAGCGCATACTCGGTCCAGCGCATCTCCCGGTCCGCCGCGACGCCACTTGCCCGGTAGAGGAGCCGCTCGACGCCTCCCCCGACGCGGATCGCAGATCCCCTGCCGTCGTACACGTTCGCCATGTACGCGCCGAGTGGCTTGGCGAGGAGCAGCAGCACGACGACATAGAAGGCAAGCTGCAGGTAGCCGTTCTCGGTCATCAGAATTTCTCCGGGAAGAGCAATGCGACGACGAGGTAGACGAAGATGGCGAGCGCGAGCACGCCGCAGATTAGGTAGATCCAACTCATCGCCGGCTCCGCAGTCTTTCCAGGGCGTGGATGAGGGCGGCGGTCAGTCCGCCGCAGGCGGCGATGATGGCGATAAAGAGCGCATCCATGGAGAGCTCCCTTCGATCGGTGCGGTGCGGCATGTCGCGCGAGAGAAATGCCGCCGGTGATGGGAAGTCTAGGCGCGCGCGCATTAAGACGGCGTAAAGTTCCGGCGCCGCGGCGTTAACACGGCGTAAAGTCCGGGCGCCCGGCGCCAGGCTTTGGACACGGCTTGGGTGAGACGGAAGCGGCCGACGACGATCGTGCCGCTTCCCTCGCGCCGTGCGCGGCCGCTTGCGGCAAGCGCAGGGCGCCGTTGGGTGGATCTCTACGTCACCTTGCAGTAGCAGTAGGTGAATTGCTGGGTCTTGCCCGCCGGCGTCCGGTGCAGCTCGGTGCGGTGCTGCACGAGGCGGAACCCGCTCCCGAACTCGTCGTGGAGTGCTTCGGGGTCGTAGCGCGCGACGTCCAGGCCGCTGCATTGCGTCGGCCCCTCAGGGCCGAACGTCGCCACGATGACGTGGCCGCCGGGTCTGACCGCATGGACGACCTGGCGCACGTAGGCGCGCCGGTCGGCGGGATCGGTGAGGAAATGAAAGACCGCGCGGTCGTGCCACACGTCGAAGCGGCCGGCGCCGAAGACAAAGGTCCTGACGTCGCCGCACAGCCACTCGACGTCCCGGGCGCTGGCGCCGAGCCGGGCCTTGGCGACATCGAGTGCCGTCGACGAGAGGTCCATCGCACTGAGGTGCCGGTAGCCGTGTGCCAACAGGTCGTCGACCAGCGTCGATTCCCCCGCACCGACAT
>JBLMVY010000300.1:0-5822 GCA_050256935.1 Candidatus Levyibacteriota bacterium
TGGACCTGCTGATTCCGCCACCCGCCGTTCTGGCGATCGTCGCCGCAGCCATGTGGCTGATCGATCGCGCCATCGACGGCGGGCGCATCGATGCTGCCTGGCAGGGCCCGGTGGCAATGGCGCTGCTGGTCGCCGGTGCGGGCGTGATGGCGATGGCCGTCGCTTCGTTCGTGGCGAGGAAGACGACGGTCAATCCGATGAAGCCGGCGCGCGCGTCGAGGCTGATCACCGGGGGCGTGTTCCGCTGCTCGCGCAACCCGATCTATGTCGGGGACCTGCTGATCCTCGCGGCGTTTGCGGTGTGGCTGGGCCAGCCGGCCAACCTCGCCCTGCTGGCGGGATTCGCCTGGTACATCGACCGCTTCCAGATCCGGCCGGAGGAGAAGGCCCTGAGCGCGCGGTTCGGCGCGGAGTACGCCGCCTATTGCGCGCGGGTCCGGCGCTGGCTGTAGCTGCGGCGACCCGGTCCGCGGAACGGGAGCGGACGCCGGGCCCGGGGCTGGTCCGAGGCCAGGGCTCGTGACTCGCCGCATGTGGCGCCGGTCGGCCGAAGGCGCTCTCGGACGCGACGCGTCAACGCCACGCCATGGACAGGATGCCCGGTGGCGCCGGGCGCGCGCCTGCATTGAGGGCCGCGGATCGCATGGCCGAGCACGCGGTCACGGCAGCGGGCCGGCGGCCGGCTGCCCTCTGCCCCGGCGCGATCGCGCCCCGACCACGGCCCGCGACACCGGGCGCCGGCCGCCTCCAGGCCGCTTGTATCGCGGGATGGCCGGGCGGATAATTGCTTGGATATCAATCGGATACGGCACTGCCTCCGGCGTGGGCGGCAAGACGCCGCAGATCCGGGTCCGCAAGGCCCCGGTATCGCGCAGAGGCGTCCGATCGGACACCGATCACGGCGGGTCGCCGATCGCGGTCACCGCTGTAAACTACAGGCCGGCGGCCGCGTGTTTGTCGGTGACAGGTGTGGGCATCCTTCTTGCTCCATACGACGTCGACGTTAGAGCCGCCGCGCCGGCACACGGGCCACGCGCGGATCAGGCTTCGAGAGGAAAGTCATGTCGGCTCAGCTACGACCGGCGCCCGCTGCGACGGGCGTCATTTCGGAACTCGCGTTTGCGCGCGCGCAGCGCAATACCGTCCTCATTGTCGACGACCTCTTCTCGAGCCGCCTGCTGCTCGCGGAGATCGTGCGCCAGATCGACGGCAAGCTGAATCTCGAGCTGTTCGACACCCCCTCGCGGGCGCTCGAGTTCGCGCGCAACAACCGGGTCGACATCGTTCTCACCGACTACAAGCTGCCGGAGTTCGACGGCATCGAGCTCGTCAAGCAGCTGCGCGCGCTGCCCCACTGCGTCGACGTTCCGATCGTCGTCATCACCGTCGTCGACGACCGCAAGATCCGTTACGACGCGCTGGAAGCGGGCGCCACCGATTTCCTGATCAAGCCCCTCGACGACCACGAGACGCGGGCGCGCTGCGCGAACCTGCTCGAGCTCCGCCGGCACAAGATCGTCCTCTCCGACCAGGCGCGCGTGCTCCAGTACCAGGTCGACAAGTCCGTCGCCGAGATCCTCGAGCGAGAGCTCGAGACGCTGAACAAGCTCGCCAAGGCCGGCGAATTCCGCGACAAGACAACCGGCAATCACCTGATGCGCATGGCGAAGTACTCGGCGCTGATCGGCCAGCACCTCGGCCTGGGCAGCGAGACGGTGCACGTCCTGGAGGTCGCGGCGCCGATGCACGACATCGGCAAGATCGGCGTCCCGGATTCGGTGCTGCTGAAGGACGGTCCGCTGTCGTCCGAGGAGACGCTGGTGATGCGCAATCATCCGCGCATCGGCTACGACATCCTGAAGGGCAGCCCCTCGAAATACCTGTCGATGGGCGCGATCATCGCCCTGGGCCATCACGAGAAATTCGACGGCTCCGGCTACCCCAACGGCCTCCATGGCGAGGACATTCCGCTGGTCGCGCGCATCGTCGCGGTCGCTGACGTGTTCGACGCACTGGTCTCGGAGCGTCCGTACAAGCGCGCCTGGGGCATCGACGAAGGCATCGAATTCGTGAAATCGCAGCGCGGCAGGCATTTCGATCCCACCTGCGTCGACGCCTTCCTCTCCGATCACTCGGCGATCGAAACCGTCATGCGCGAGTTCGGCGACTAGCAAGCCCGGGCGTCTAGCCCATGTTCTTGCGCACGAACGCGTCGAGACGACCGATCCCCTCCTCGATCGCCTGGTTCGACGCCGCATAGGACAGCCGGATGTGCTGTCCGTCGCCGGGCACCCGGCGGCCGAAGTGGATGTCCGCCAGCACCGCGATGCCTGCCTCGTGCAGCAGGCGCTTGCGCAGCACTTCCGAATCGGCGGCGCCGACCAGCCGGCAGGCCTCGGTGACATTGGGCCACGCATAGAACGCGCCGCCCGGGCTCCTGCAGGAGATCCCCGGAACCTCGTTGAGCAGGCGCACGATCAGCTCGCGGCGCTCGGCGAAACGCGCGTGCATCTCGACGACCGAGTCCTGCGGCCCGTTGATCGCCTCGACCGCGGCCCACTGCGAGATCTGCGAAGCGCAGGACTCGGTGTTGGTGATCCAGCGCGTGAACGCGGGCGCAAGCGCCCGGTTGGCGACATAGCCGACGCGCCAGCCGGTCATCGCCCAGGTCTTGGACGCGCCGTCGGAGATGATCGTGCGCTTCTGCATCCCCGGCCGCTTCGCCAGCGTGTCGAAAGCCCCGGTGTAGACCAGCCGCGAGTAGATCTCGTCGGCGTACACCCAGACCTGCGGATGGCGCGCGAGGATCTCGGCGATCGCATCGAGGTCGGCGGCACCGAGGATGCCGCCGGTGGGGTTCTGGGGCGTATTGAGTATCAGCAGCCGCGTCTTGTCGGTGATCTTCGCCTCGAGCTCCGCGGGGTCGAACGCGAAATCGCGCGACTCGCGCAGGAAGATCGGCACTGGCACCGCACCGTTGGCGACGATCTGCGACTCGTAGATCGGGAAGCCCGGGACCGGGTAGATCACCTCGTCGCCTGCTCCGTAGTCGGTCACCGAGGCGATCGTGTAGGCGATGAACGGCTTCGCGCCGGCACCGACGACCACGTCCTCCGGACGGATGTCGAGCCCGCGGCGCTGCCCCAGATCGCGGGCGACGGCCTCGCGCAGCTCGTCGATCCCCGCCGACGGCGTATACCCGTGCTTGCCGCCGCGGATCGCCGCGATGGCGGCCTCCTGGATGTTGCCCGGCGTCGGAAAGTCAGGCTGCCCGATGCAGAACGAGACGATGTCCTGGCCCTGACGGACCAGCGCGTTGACCTCGGCCAGCACGACGAACGCGTTCTCGGTGCCCAGCGACTCGCCCCGCCGCGACAGCCGCGGGACGGCGTCCGCTCCCGGTGATGCACTCATGGTGTTCCCTCCGGCGGCTCGCGCCGCCCCGATTCAGGGGAAGTTCGACTGTGCCAGCGCGACCGTGCACAGCACGATCAGCTGTTGCGGGAGGATCCCCAGCACCAGCAGCAGCAGGCCGTTGATCGACAGCACCAGCCGGGTGTCCCCGCGCACCACGATCGGCAGCGTCTCGACGGGATCGTCGAAGTACATCAGCTTGACGATCCGCAGGTAGTAGAACGCCCCGACCAGCGAGGTCATCACCGCGATGACGGCCAGCCACACGAAGCCGTCGTTGACCGCGGCCTCGATCACCATGAACTTGGCGTAGAAGCCCACGGTCGGGGGCAGGCCCGCGAGCGAGAACATCACCAGCAGCATGATGAACGCCCACCACGGCGAGCGCTGGTTCAGGCCCTTGAAGTCGTCCAGGCGGTCGCTCTCGAATCCCTGCCGCGACAGCAGCATGACGATGCCGAAGGAGGCAAGGCTGGTCAGCGCGTAGGTGACGACATAGAACATCGCCGCGGAGAAGCCGTAGCGGTTCGCCGTCAGCAGGCCCAGCAGCATGTAGCCCATGTTCGCGATCGTCGAGTAGGCGAGCATGCGCTTTATGTTCGTCTGCGAGATCGCAATCAGGTTGCCCAGCACCATCGACAGCACCGAGAGCACGATCAGCATCCCCTGCCAGTCGAAGGAGGCGCCCTGCAGCCCCTGCGACAGCAGGCGCAGCGCCATCGCGAACGCGGCGATCTTGGGCGCCGTCCCGATCAGCACCGTCACCGGCGTCGGCGCGCCCTCGTAGACGTCGGGCACCCACATGTGGAACGGCACGATGGCGAGCTTGAAGGCGAGGCCGGCAACGACGAAGACCAGCCCGAGCATCAGCAGCGCCGGGGCGCCCTGCCGGGCGAAGACGGCGTGCGAAACGCGCGCGAGGTCGAGCGATCCGGTGGTTCCGTAGATCATCGACATTCCGTAGAGCAGCATCCCCGAGGCCAGGGCGCCGAGGACGAAGTACTTCATCGCCGCCTCGGTCGACTGCGCGTGGTCCCGCCGTGACGCCACCAGCGCGTACAGCGACAGCGACATCAGCTCGAGGCCGAGGTAGAGCGTCAGGAAGTTGTTGCCGGTGATCATCACCTGCATGCCGAGCAGCGCGAACAGCATCAGCACGAAGACCTCGCCGCGGAACATGCCGCGCGCCAGCAGGTAGCTGCGCGAATAGAACAGGACCAGCGACACCGCGACGAAGCACCCGATGCGCAGGAAATCCGCCAGCATGTCGTCGACGACCAGGCCGTGGTAGGCGGTGACGGCATCCAGGCGCAGCGTCGTCAGCGTCACGCAGACGGCGACGAGCAGTGCGAGCTGCGTCAGCCAGTAGGAGACGTGGCGCCGGTCGTCGGGGACGAACAGGTCGATCAGCAGGATGGAGGCCGCCGCCGCGAGGACGACGATCTCCGGAAGTGCGGCCAGCGCATTGAGTTCGGTCAGCATGTCAGAGCTTCGAGCGGGCCACGGTCTGCAGGAGGTCGGCGACCGACACGTGCATCACGTCGATGAACGGCTTGGGCCAGATGCCCATCCCGAGCACGGCAACGGCCAGCACCATCAGCAGCCAGAACTCGCGCCGGCCGATGTCGGTCAGCTTGGCGACGTTGGCGTTCGCGACGGGCCCGAAGATCACGCGCTTGTACATCCAGAGCGTGTAGGCGGCGCCGAGGATCAGCGTGACCGCGGCGGCGAAACCCAGCCAGAAATTCGCCTTCACCGCGGCGAGGATCACCAGGAACTCGCCGACGAAACCCGAGGTCCCCGGCAGCCCGGCGTTGGCCATCGCGAACAGCATCATGAACGCCGCGAACCTGGGCATGGTGTTGACGACGCCGCCGTAGTCGGCGATCTGCCGCGAATGCATGCGGTCGTACATCACCCCGACGCACAGGAACATCGCCGCCGACACGAAGCCGTGCGACAGCATCTGCGCGAGCGCGCCCTCGACCCCGAGCTGGCTGTAGAGGAAGAAGCCCAGCGTCGCGAAACCCATGTGCGAGATGGACGAATAGGCGATCAGCTTCTTCATGTCCGTCTGCACCAGCGCGACGAAACCGATGTAGACGACCGCGATCAGGGACAGCGTGATCACGAATCCCGAAAGGTAGCGCGACGCATCGGGGAGGATCGGCAGGATGAAGCGCACGAAGCCGTACGCGCCGATTTTCAGCGTGATCGCCGCCAGCACCACCGAGCCTCCCGTCGGCGCCTCGACGTGGGCGTCGGGAAGCCAGGTGTGGACCGGCCACATCGGGACCTTGACGGCGAAAGCCAGGAAGAACGCGATCCACAGCGGGATCTGCGCGCCCATCTCCAGCGGCAGCCTGTACCACTCGAGGATCTCGAAGCTCTCCGACACGCTGTAGAGG
>JBLMVY010000301.1:0-5967 GCA_050256935.1 Candidatus Levyibacteriota bacterium
CCGCCGGCGCTCCAGGACGAGCTGCGGCGCCAGACGGTGGTCATGGCGCGGGAGCTTCGCGTCGTCGGCCTGATGAACGTGCAGTTCGCCATCCAGAACGACCGCGACCTGGGGCCGGTCGTCTACGTTCTGGAGGTCAATCCGCGCGCGTCGCGCACCGTGCCTTACGTGTCCAAGGCGACGGGGCGGCCGCTCGCCAAGATCGCCGCGCGTTGCATGGTCGGCGCGACGCTGGCCGGCCAGGGCGTGACCCGCGAGATCGTGCCGAAGTACTTCTCGGTCAAGGAGGCGGTCTTCCCGTTCATCAAGTTCCCCGGCGTCGACACCATCCTCGGTCCCGAGATGAAGTCGACCGGCGAGGTGATGGGCGTGGGCGAGACCTTCGCCGAGGCGTTCCTGAAGAGCCAGCTCGCCGCCGGTGTGCGCCTGCCGCACGAGGGGCGCGTGTTCATCAGCCTCAAGAACAGCGACAAGCTGCGCGCCATCGAGATCGCGCGCCAGCTCGCCGCACTCGGCTACCAGCTGGTGGCGACGAGGGGGACGGCCGCGGCGCTGACGGCCGCCGGCGTTCCGGTGACGCCGGTCAACAAGGTGGCGGAAGGCCGGCCGCACATCGTCGACATGATCAAGAACGACGAGATCGCGCTGGTCGTCAACACGGTCGAGGAGAAGCGCACCGCGATCCAGGACAGCTATGCGATCCGCCGCGCGGCGCTGACCGACCAGGTGCCGACCTACACGACGCTCGCCGGCGCCCGCGCCGCCGCGACGGGAATGGGGCACATGCGCGACCTCGTCCCGTACGCGATCCAGGCCCTGCACGCCGCGCTCTGACGGCAGGGCGGTCGCGCGCCCGGGTTGCGCTGCGCTGCGGGCACTCCTCCGCCCGGGGGGTGGCCGGGAGGGCCGCTCCTTCGCATTCTCCCGGCGCATGCAGGCGATGCGCAAAGATCGTTTGTCGCGTCGATCGTGGCGCGAGATCATCCTGCTCCACAGCGGTCGCCGCCGGGCGACCCGGCCACGACCTGACATGCGCAAGGATCATCGACGATCGACACGGGCATCCCCGCGGGATGCCGGGAAGGGGAGCCCGATGCACAAGGACAACCGGCTGCGCGGCGCCGCGATGCTGACGTTCACGGCGCTCGCATGGGGCGCGATGTTCGCCGTCGCCAAGAGCGCGCTCACCACGATCGACGCCTTCCACCTGAGCGCATTCCGCTACGCCCCGGCCGCGGTGGTGATGCTCGCGATCCTTGCGCTCGCCGAGGGTCCGCGCGCCCTGCTGCCGGGGCGCGACGCGCTGCGCCTCTGGCTGTTCGGATCGCTGGGCTTCGCCGGCTTCTCGATCCTGGGTTTCCTCGGCATCGCCGGCTCGACACCCGAGCACGCCGCGATCATCGTCGCGCTGATGCCGCTGCTCACCACGCTGATGAACTGGCTGCTGCGCGGAAGCAGGCCGGCAGGGGCGGTGCTGGTCGCCACGCTGGCGGCGCTCGCGGGCGTCGTGCTGGTGGTCACCCGGGGCCGGCTTCGGATCGACGGTGGCGCGAGCTGGCACGCCGACGCCATGGTGCTCGCCGGCGCCACCTGCTGGATCGCCTACACGATGGGTGCGGCGACGCTGCCGCGGCTATCCGCCCTGCGCTACACGGCATTGAGCATGGCCTTCGGCGCGGTGTCGATCGTCGCGATCACCGAGGGAGCGGTGGCGGCCGGCTTCGCCACGACGCCGGCATGGCCCCATGTGCTGGGCCTGTGGCACGAAATCGCCTATCTGTCGCTGGTCGCCGGCGTGGCTGCGGTGCTCGCCTGGAATGCCGGAATCGGCACCCTGGGTGCGGCGAATGGCGTGCTGTTCATCAACCTGGTCCCCGTCACCGCGTTCGCGATCGGCGTCGCCCAAGGGCATCGCTTCGGCGCGGCGGAAGGGGTCGGCGCAGCGATGACCCTCGCCGCGCTCGTCGCCAGCAACCTCGCGGGCCGCAGGTCCGGCGCCCGCCTCCCGATGACGGCGGCAACGCCCGCGCGGGCGCGCGCAGCCGGGACCGCGCAGCCGGCGCAGGTGCTGCGCACCTGCGGCTAGCAAGCGCTCCCAAGCCCTTGGGCCGCGCGGGCGGCCGCCGAGGCCGAGGCTGGCCGAGCGGGGGCGAATCGCGTAGAATGTGAACTCCGGCCGGAGGCGGTTACCGCTTCCGGTCGTTCGCTTTTTGGGTGATCCGAATGAGCAAGGTTCCGATGACGGTCGAGGGCGCGGCGCGCCTCAAGGCCGAGCTGCATCGCTTGAAGACAGTCGACAGGCCGGAGGTGATCCAGGCGATCGCGGAGGCACGTTCGCACGGCGACCTGTCCGAGAATGCCGATTACGACGCGGCCAAGGAGCGCCAGGGCTTCATCGAGGGCCGCATCGCCGAGGTCGAGTCCAAGCTCGCGAACGCCCAGGTCATAGATCCCGCGGCGCTCGACGCCGACGGTCGGGTCGTGTTCGGCTCGACGGTGGAGATCGAGGACGTCGCAAGCGGCGACCGCAAGGCCTACCAGATCGTCGGCGACGACGAGGCCGACATCAAGGCATCCAAGATCTCGGTCAATTCGCCGATCGCCCGCGCGCTGATCGGCAAGTCCGAGGGCGACACCGCCGACGTGCAGGCGCCGGGCGGCGTGCGCAGCTACGAGGTGGTCGCGGTCCGCTACGTCTGAGCTGCGGGCGCCCGCAGCCGGGTGCGCGTCCACCCGGCGCCTACATCTGCCGGAACAGGTGCGCATGCGCGTCGCTGACGGCCAGCTTCTCGGCGCGTGCCTTGAGCCGCACGCTGACATGCCCGCGGAAGTCGCGCGTGACGCCTGAGATCGCATTGG
The DNA here is from genome assembly GCA_050256935.1 of Candidatus Levyibacteriota bacterium. Taxonomy (GTDB): domain Bacteria; phylum Pseudomonadota; class Gammaproteobacteria; order Burkholderiales; family Casimicrobiaceae; genus VBCG01. Next base: position 2,860 of record JBLMVY010000301.1, read on the forward strand.
CGTTGACGATGGTCGACCGGTGGATCGCCCAGAACATCGCCGGATCGAGCTGCTCCTGGAGGTCCTTGAGCGAGCGCCGGATCAACGCGCTGCCGTCGACGGTCACCACGCTGGTGTAGCCGGTGTCCGCCTGGAAATAGCAGACGTCGTCCACCATGATGAGACGCACGCTGCTGCCCTGGGACGCGTTGATCCAGCGCAGGTAGCTGCGCTGGGGACGGCCCGCAGCGATCTCGCGCAGCAGGGCATCGAGGTCCGGCGGGGCGGCCCCCAGCCGCTGCTCGATCCGGCGCACCGCCAGGGCGAGGCGCGCGATGTCGAAGGGCTTGAGCACATAGTCGACCGCCCCCTGCTCGAAGGCCGCGACGGCGTGGGCGTCGTAGGCGGTGACGAAGACCACGTGGCAGAGGCCCTGCACCTGCCGCGCGACCTCGAGGCCGGTGAGCCGCGGCATCTCCACGTCGAGGAACACCACGTCCGGTGCATGCTCCTTCAGGAGCTGCAGCGCCTCGATGCCGTTCGAGGCCTCGCCGACGATGCGCAGCTCGGGCCATACCCGCATCAGCTTGGCGTGCAGCTCCTCGCGCAGGACGGCTTCGTCCTCGGCCAGCACGGCGGTGGGATTGCGCATTGCCGGCTCCTTCATGCCCCGTTTCCGGCCTTTGCGGTCGGCTTCAGCTCGACGATCAGCGCGCGGATATTGTGCCCGGTGATGTTTTCCGTCTCGTGCGTCTCGGCCTCCGACCAGAAGGCGTCGCCGAGCTTGTTCACGCCCGTGAACTCGCGTCCGTCCGGCAGCCTGACCCGCACTTTCGCGGGACCGAGGGCGACCGTGAGGTGGGGCGGGTGCGAATGCATCCCCTGTCCGCACACGCCCATGCCGGGCCGGCTGTTGAACTCGAGCACGCGCACCCGATCGTTCTCGAGCACGACCTTGTAGGCACGCGGCTGTACACGCGCGGCATCCTGCGCGCCGGCCTCGTCGGCGAGCAGCAGGGCTGGCAGCGCGGCGAGCAATCCGCGCCGCAGCTCGTCGATGTCTCGAGCGGTCGTCATGGAGCATCTCCTTTCGGGGTGAGCCAGGCAGGCGCCGGAAGCGGATCCGGCGGTGGGAGGGCGTCGCGCGCGCCGGGCGGCGCGATCGTCAGGCGCAGCGCGGGGGCACTTGGATCGACGGCATCGCGGAACGACATCGACCACCGGGCGCCGAAGATCGTCGACAGGCCGACCCGGAGGCGGTAGGCCAGTTCCGGAGTCAGCCAATCGGCTCCCGCGCAGCGGGTGGCGTCGAACGCGAGGGTCACGCGGCCGCCCTCGCTTCGGGCGCGAACTTGCCCGCGCTCCGGGGCGGGCGAGGCGAGGGCGAGGCGATCGAGCACCGGCAACAGCAGCAGCGGCGGGAAGGGCATGTCCGGCAGCGGCCCCGGCGCGTCGAATGCCCAGGTCTGCCGGCCCGGGTCGAGATCGGCCCACAGATCGGCATAAGCGCGGGCGAGGGTCAGCTCGGCTTCGAGCGTCGAGCGGCCGCTGCGCACGCCGGGCATGGCCAGCCGCAGGAAGGCGACAAGAAGATCGACGAGGCGATCGGCGGTCGCAGGCGCGGTCTTGTACCTGCGCTCGACCTCTTCCATCACCCGCAGCAGAAATCCGGGATCGACATGGCCGCGCAGCGCCTGCAGCTGCGCTTCGCCCAGCAGGGTCTCGCTGCACAGGTGCGCGATCTGCGCCCTACCCAGGAGCTCGCGCGTGCGCTCGGCCCGCTGGTTCAGGGTCCAGGCCACCGCGTAGAGGCCGCCGTAGAAGGCGACGACCCATGCCTGGAACAGGAACGAGGCCAGCGGGTCGCGCCCGTTGGGAAACACCTCGACGATGGCGCGCACGGGGCCCGAGGCCTGCCCGATCGAGAAGACCAGCGACACGAAGGCGCTGCCGGCAAGCGCGGCGATGACGACCGACGCCGCGAGGAACAACGGTCGCTGCAGGCGCGGGCCCGCCCGGTCCACCGACCAGGCGATGCCGATGCCCACGAGGGACCAGACCGCGCCGTTCCACAGCAGCAGCGCCGTGAACCCCGACCAGCTCTCGTCGCCGACCGGCAGCACCACGAATTCCATCACGCTGGCGGCGGCGCCCCACATGATGCCCAGCGCGACGCTGTGCGCGGCACGGTGCTCGTTCCAGAGCGCCTGCAGCCCGGGCGGTCGCAGCGACAACGCAGTCATGGCCGGGGGCGCGGCTCGAGCGGCATGCGGATGACGGCACGCACGCCCTGCGGCGAGTTGCCCGCGATGGTCAGCGACGCCGCGTCGCCGTACAGCGCGCGCAGCCGCGCCCGGATGTTCGCCAGTCCGATGCCCGCGCCGCCCACCGCGGTCTGCGACAGGCCGACACCGGTGTCCTCGACGCAGACTTCCAGGGTCTCGCCGTGGCGCCGCGCCTGCACGCGGATCGCGCCCCCGTCGGGCGCGGGACCGATCCCGTGCTTGACGGCATTCTCGGCGAGGGTCGCGAGGGACAGTGGCGGGCAGCCGTGCCGGCGCAGGTCGTCGGGGACGTCGAAGACCGTGGTCAGGCGCTCACGCATCCGGGTCCCGACGATCGCGAGGTAGCTGCGGACCAGGTCGATCTCGTCCCCCAGCGTCGTGCGCTGGCCCGGGGTTCGCCCTGCCGAACGCAGATAGTCGAGCAAATGGCGGAGCAGGCGCGCACCCTCGGCCGAGTCGGTTTCCTGGAGGCGCCTGATCGTCGCCAGCGTGTTGAACAGGAAATGCGGGTCGATCTGGTAGCGCAGCGACTGCAACTGGGTCTGGATGCGCAGTGCTTCGGTGGTCGACCACTGCAGTTGCTGGGCGCGAGCGGCCGCCCGGGCCCGGTTGCTGCGCAGCCACAGGAAATGGATTCCGGCCGCGCAGGATGCGAGCCCGGCCCACTGGACGATGCCGCCGAACAGCGCCGACGGGTCGCTGCGTGCGCCGGAGAACCCCGCGAACGCAAGCGCGCACTCGCCGGTTGCCGCGCCCGCGACGATCGCCGCCGCCAGCAGGCCGGCGCGGGCGGGCAGGCTCCGGGGCGGCACGCGCGTGGCGAGCACCAGCGCCACCGCGATCG
>JBLMVY010000302.1:0-2927 GCA_050256935.1 Candidatus Levyibacteriota bacterium
GCTGCGCCTCGCCCCCCGACAGCGTCTCCGCCGACCGGTCGAGCGACAGGTAGTCGAGCCCGACGTTGTTCAGGAAGTTGAGCCGCGACACGATCTCCTTGATGATCCGGTCGGCGATCGCCGCCTTGTGACCGGGAAGCTTCAGGCGCCCGAAGTAGCGCATCGACTCCTTGAGCGGCCACGCCGACATCTCGAAGATCGCGCGCGCATCCTCGCCCTCCCCGACCTTGACGTTGCGCGCCTCGCGCTTGAGGCGCGTTCCGCCGCATTCGGGACAGGGCTTGTTGTTCAGGTACTTGGCGAGCTCCTCGCGCACCATGACGCTGTCGGTCTCGCGATAGCGGCGCTCGAGGTTGGGGACGATGCCCTCGAACGCGTGCTCGCGCGTCATCGGCTTGCCGCGGTCCGACAGGTAGGTGAACGGGATCTTCTCGTCGCCCGAGCCGTAGAGGACGAGGTTCTGGATGCGCTCCGGGAGTTTGGAGAACGGCTTGTCGACGTCGAAGCCGGCGTGCTTCGCGAGCCCCTGCAGCATCTGGAAGTAGAACTGGTTGCGCCGGTCCCAGCCGCGGATGGCGCCCGAGGCGAGCGACAGCTGCGGGAAGGCGACCACCCGCTTGGGGTCGAAGAAATTGATCGAGCCCAGGCCGTCGCAGCGGGGGCAGGCGCCGACCGGGTTGTTGAACGAAAACAGCCTCGGCTCGAGCTCCGGCAGCGAGTAGTTGCAGATCGGGCAGGCGAACTTCGCCGAGTAGAGGTGCTCGGCCCCGCTGTCCATCTCGACCGCGATCGCGCGCCCGTCGCCGTGGCGCAGTGCGGTCTCGAACGACTCGGCGAGCCGCTGCTTGTATTCGGCACGGACCTTCAGCCGGTCGACGACCACCTCGACCGTGTGCTTGGAGTTCTTGGCGAGCCTCGGCACCGCGTCGATCTCGTGGACGCTGCCGTCGACGCGCACGCGCACGAAACCCTTGGCGCGCAATTCGGCGAACAGATCGAGCTGCTCGCCCTTGCGATTCACCACCGCCGGCGACAGGATCATCAGTCGCGTGTCCTCCGGCAAGGCGAGCGTCGCGTCGACCATCTGCGAGATCGTCATCGACGCGAGCCGCTGCTCGGGATGGTTGACGCAATAGGGGTCGCCGACGCGCGCGAACAGCAGCCGCAGGTAGTCGTGGATCTCGGTGACCGTGCCCACCGTCGAGCGCGGATTGTGGGAGGTCGCCTTCTGCTCGATCGAGATCGCCGGGGACAGGCCCTCGATCAGGTCGACGTCGGGCTTTTCCATCAGCTGCAGGAACTGGCGCGCGTAGGCCGACAGCGACTCGACGTAGCGGCGCTGCCCTTCCGCATAGAGGGTGTCGAACGCGAGCGAGCTCTTGCCCGACCCCGACAGCCCGGTGATGACGATCAGCCGGTGCCGCGGCAGGTCGAGGTTGAGGTTCTTCAGATTGTGCGTGCGCGCGCCGCGGATGCGGATCTGTTCCATGCGTTCCCTGTGTGATTCGCCGCTGCTGCGATCGGTCCGTCATGACCTTGCGCAACCGCAGGCCGGACCTCGGCCGAAGGTGCTAGGGCGAGGAAGGCAACCTGTTAGTATATTGCGTTTCGCGAGTCCGCTTCCTGCACTTGCATGGGCAACAGATGGGGGCGCCCGCGCGCATGATCAATCACCCGTTTCGCTCAAGGAAAAGGCAATGGCCTCGGTCAACAAAGTGATCCTGCTGGGCAATCTCGGACGCGATCCCGAGACGCGCTACACGACGGATGGCGGCGCGATCACCAACCTCAACATCGCGACCTCCGAGCAGTGGAAGGACAAGAGCGGCGAGAAGCAGGAGCGCACCGAGTGGCACCGGGTCGTCCTGTTCGGGCGCACGGCCGAGATCGCCGGCGAGTACCTGAAGAAAGGCCGCTCGGTCTACATCGAGGGCCGGCTGCAGACGCGCAAGTACACCGACAAGGACGGCGTCGAGAAGTACTCGACCGAGATCGTCGCCGACCGCATGCAGCTGATCGGCGGCTCCCGCGAGGGCGGCGGCGGCGGCGGTGGCGACGTTGAGTTCAGCGCCGGCGGCAGCTCGGGCGGGGGCGGCAGCCGTCGCGAATCCTCGGGCAGCCCGGCCGGCGGCGCCGGCAAGGGCGGCGGCAAGAAGAACGCCGACGATTTCGACGACGACATCCCGTTCTAGGGTTTGCGCTTCCGCCTCGCGCGCCTTGGCGCGCGCGATGGCTCACGACGTCAGGTTCTCGCCCGCCTGTTGGCGCTCCGACGAGGCGGGGCGATCCTGCCTTGCTGCCGCCGCTGCGTCCGGCGCATCGATGACGCCTCCGCCGAGGCACCTCTCCCCGTCGTAGAGCACGAGGTACTGTCCCGGCGTCGGCGCCCATTGCGGCGCGTCGAAGCTCGCCCGCAGGCGCCCGGCACCGGCGTCCTCCGAGAACCCGATCGGGCGCAGGCTGCAGGTCGCATCGGGCATCCGGTAGCGGGTCTTGGCCGCATAGCGCCCGGGCAGCGTCGGGGCGGTGCCGGAAATCCAGTGCATGTCCGAGGCATCGACCTCGCGCCGATAGAGCAGCGGATGATCGTGCCCCTGGACGGCGATCAGGGCGTTGCGCGCCATGTCCTTGCCGGCGACGAACCACGCCTCGCGGCCGCCGTCGCGCAGGCCGCCGATGCCCAGTCCCTGGCGCTGGCCGAGCGTGTAGTACGCGAGCCCGTCGTGGCGGCCGACCTCGACGCCTTCGGGAGTGAGGATCGGTCCGGGCGTGCGCGGCAGGTAGCGTGCGAGGAAATCGCGGAAAGGCCGCTCGCCGATGAAGCAGATGCCGGTCGAGTCGCGCTTCGCCCAGGTCGGGATGCCCTCGCGCTTCGCGATCTCGCGCACCTCGCGCTTGGTGATCCCGCCCAGCGGAAACAGCGCCGG
>JBLMVY010000303.1:0-11329 GCA_050256935.1 Candidatus Levyibacteriota bacterium
TCGACGAACGCGAGGTACTCGGCTGCGGTCAGCGCGAAGCGCGGCGTCAGCAGGCGCTGCGTCGAGGAATCGCTGGCGAGGTTCAGGAACAGTGCGGTGCGCTCGAGGGCGCCGACCCGCTCGAGGCTGGCGCGGAAGAATTCGGCGCTGTCGTGGGGCACGCCGATGCCGGCGAACACGATCGCGAAATCGCTCTCGGCCGAGGCGCTGCCGCGCAGCCGCGCGTGGGTCGCGATCTCGACGGCGAGCCGGTCGTGCGGCAGGCCGCCGCCGGAGAAGATGGGCAGCTTCTGGCCGCGGACGAGGCTGTTCATCAGGTCCAGTGCGGTGACCCCGGTCTCGATGAAATCGCGCGGGGCGGCGCGTTCCACCGGATTGATCGGCATGCCCTCGATGCGCTGCATCTGCCGTGCCGCGACCGGAGGACCGCCGTCGATGACCTGCCCGACGCCGTTGAACACGCGACCGAGGATCGAAGGGGCGAGGCCGAAGCTCAGCGGCTCGCCGAAGAAGCGCACGACCGTGTCGGGCAGCGCGAGTCCCGATGTCGACTCGAGCACCTCGATGGTCATGAACGATTCGTCGATGGCCGCGATGCGCCCCAGGCGCGTCCGGCCGTCGCCGCCGATGACCTGCACCGCGTCGTTGAGGCCCGCGTCGACCGTCCGCCGCAGGAACAGCAGCGGCCCCTCGATCCGCGCGGCCGTGCCCTCAGCCGTGAGCCGCATCCCCGGCCTCGTGGGTGTGCATGAGCTGAGCGAAATCGCGATCGAGGCCCGCCTCGAGGCCGGCGAAGCGCGCGAGCTCGCTGTCGGGAATGTCCTCGCCCATCCGCTGCAGCGCGCGCAGCGACGGCAGCCCCGCGAGCCGGTCGGGATGGACGCCCGCGGCGACGGCGGCCTCGGCGAGGTCGATGAACCTGCCGACCAGGCGCATCATCGCCGCCTGCCGGGCGGGACTGCAGACGCGGTCGACCGGCGAGAACGCCGACTGCCGGAGGAATGCGTCGTTGACGAGGTCCGCGCAGAACAGCGACAGCTGCTGCCGCAGCGGCAGCGCATCCTTGCCGATGATCCTCGCCATGCGTTCCAGACGCGCCTGCTCGTCGAGCAGCGTCAGGAAGCGGCGACGCAGCTTCAGCCACTCGCCGTTGCCGTTGGCCGCCCACCACGGCGCGAAATCGCCCGCGTCCTCGGCGTAGGACTGCAACGGATGCACGGCAGGATAGAAGCGGGCCTGCGCGCGCTTGACGTCGAGGGTCCAGAACGACTTGACGTAGCGCTTGGTGTGGCTGGTCACCGGCTCCGACAGGTCGCCCGACGGTGGGCTGATCGCGCCGATCACCGTCACCGAGCCCCGGTCGCCCGCCAGCGTCTCGACGATCGCGGCCCGCTCGTAGAAATCGGCGAGCCGCGAGGACAGGTACGCCGGATAGCCGCCTTCACCGGGAAGCTCGCCGAAGCGCCCCGACACTTCGCGCAGCGCCTCGGCCCAGCGGCTGGTCGAATCCGCCATCAGCGCGACGTCGAGACCCTGGTCGCGGAAGTATTCCGCGACGGTGATCGCGCAATAGATCGAAGCCTCGCGCGCCGCGACCGGCATGTTCGAGGTGTTGGCGACGATGACGGTGCGCTCCATCAGCGGCCGTCCGGTCCTCGGGTCGGTCAGCTGTGGAAATTCCTCGAGGACGCCGGCCATCTCGTTGCCGCGCTCGCCGCAACCGAGGTAGACGATCACGTCGGCGTTGCAGCCCTTGGCCAGCGCCTCGAGGAGCACGGTCTTGCCGGTGCCGAACCCGCCCGGCACCGCCGCGCGCCCCCCCTGCCCGACCGGAAACAGGCTGTCGACGATCCGCTGCCCCGTCACCAGCGGCGCGTCGACCGGCAGCCGCCGCCGCACCGGCCGCGGCACGCGCACCGGCCAGTCGTGGCGCATCTCCAGCGCATGGCTGCCTCCGTCGGCGAGCCGCAGCGTGCAGACAGCCTCGTCCTCCCGGTACTCGCCCGCAGCCGCGATCGAGACCACCTCGCCGCCGATGTCGGGTGGGCAGAGGCAGCGCTGTTCGCGTCCCGATGGCGCGGTGGCGACGGCGAAGACCGCGCCTGCCGTCACCGCATCGCCTCGCGCGACCCGCGGCTCGAACCTGAACACCCCCGGAGCCGCGCGGCGCATGCCCGGCGCGACGAACGCCGAATCGGCGCCCGACAGCGGGCGCAGCAGGCCGTCGAAGATGTTGCCGAGCAGTCCGGGGCCGAGCCGGATCGCCAGCGGCAGGCCGTGGCCGACCACGTCGGCGCCGGGGCGCAATCCCGTCGTGTCCTCGTAGACCTGGACGACGATCTCGTCGTCGTGAAGGCGAACGACTTCGCCCAGCAGCGCCTGGGGGCCGACTTCCACCGCCTCGCGCAACCGGAAAGGACCGCTGACGCGCGCATGCAGCACGGGACCGCTGATCGAGCGGATCGTGGCCCGGCTCACGCCTGCACCTCGATCTGGCGCAGCAGCCTGGCTCCGATGTCGTCGCGGTCGGCGAGCATGCCCGCGATCGTTGCGTCGACGACATTGCCGCCGGCGACGATGCGCAGCCCCGCCTCGACGCCGGCATCGGCGACGAACTCGGGGACGACGCCGCGATCGTGCGCAAGGCTTGCGGCGAGCGCCTGCCGTTCGGCTTCCGGCCAATCGGGCGCGTGAACGATCCGCCATGACCCGCGGGGCAACAGGCGCATCGCGTGGCTCGCCACCGCGTCGGTCCAGCGGACCCGGCTGTCGGCATCGCGCCAACGCTCGCGCAATGCGTCGGGCAGCCGCTGCCAGGCGAGCGCGAGCAGCGCCGCACTGTGCTTCTGCTCGTGCAGGCGCCGCCGCGTCTGGAGGTTGGCGAGCGCCGCGGCGACCCGGTCGTGCGCCCGCTGGCGTTCCTCGGCCCAGGCATCGCGCATCCGCGCCCGCGCGTCGGCGTGCGCCTGCGCGATCGTCGCGGCGGCGCGCGTGCGCGCCTCGGCGATCAGGGCATCGCTGCGCGTCCTGCGGTCGTTCTCGACCAGATCGAGCAGCGCCCGCGTGCGTCGCTCGAGCGTCATGCCGGCAATCCAAGCTGCCCGCGAAGGCGCGTGGCCAGATCCGGTCGCGGCACCGCGCCCTGGGTGTCGGGGACGATCACGACCAGCGGCGTGAGCGCTGCCAGCGCCTGCCTCAGGAGCTGCGCGTCGATCCGTGCCGCGACGGCGGGCGATACCAGCACCAGCGGCGCGCTGGCGCGGGCATTCTCAAGCGCTCGAGCCTCCGCACCCGCTTCGGGGACCGCGCACTGCACGCCGGCGAGCCGATATCCCGCCGCGCTGACCTCGTCGCCGATGTAGACCGGGACCGGCATCAGGCGAGGCGGTTGAGGATCAGGATCGAGACGATCAGGCCATAGATCGCGATGCCCTCGGCGAGTCCCACGAAGATCAGCAGGCGCCCGAACAGCTCGGGCTTCTCGGCCAGCGCGCCGACGGCCGCCGTTCCCACCCTGGCCACGGCGAGGCCCGCGCCCAGCGCGGCGAAGGCCGTCGCCACCGCGGCCGCGATCAGGCCGAGGCCCGACCCCTCGCTCGGCTCCGGCGCCGAAGCCGCGGTCCCGGTCGCCGTCGCCGTCGCCGCGAGCGCCGGTGCGCCGGTGAGGAGCAGCGCGGTTGCAGCGGCGGCCATGACCAGTGCTACGGCCACCAGCGCCGCAGTGAACTTGTACGACGTCTTCATTCCTCTCTCCTGCAGGGTGGATGGGGGCGCGGGCAGCGGACGGAACAGCCGGCCGCCGGCCGCGAGGAACCGGGTGAAGAACTCGAACAGCACGAGGCGCGTGGTCTGGATCGAGACGACCAGTCCCTCGAGGACGACGATGACCGCATTGCCGACGATCAGCACCAGCGACTGCACGACGACGTTGCCGCTGGCGTGCATCAGCGTGACGATCGCCGACGACAATCCCGCATGCGCGAGCGCGAACGCGCCGACGCGGGCGAACGACAGCGTGTTGATCAGGATCTGCAGCGTGCGCTCGACCAGATCGCCCAGTGCGGCCGCGATCGCGACCCACCGGCGCCGCCTCCAGCCGTGCCCGAGGCAGAATGCCAGTGCGCCCAGGGCCGCGACCGCAAAGCCGGCCGGCCGCCACGGTCCGACCAGCAGGCCGACGTAGACGGCGATGAACCCGGCATCACTCGCCACCCAGGCCTCGAGCTCGCCTCGCCAGAATGCCTCCAGCGCCGACAGCAGCAGCCCGGTTGCGAGCAATGCGGCACCGCCCACCAGCGGGAGCAGCAGGATCTTCAGCGGGTCGTCGAGCGGCTCGAACCACAGCGGCGGGAAGGCCGGCAGGCTGAAGGCGCTGCCGAACAGCAGGCCGAACGCGGCGGCGGCGAGTCCGCCGGCGATGAACAGCCGCGCGAGCGGAAAGCGCCTGCGCAGGACGACGCCGACGATGGCGATCAGCAGGCCCTGCCCGAAGTCCGCGAACATGTAGCCGAACATCAGCGGCACGACCACCGCGAGCAGCACGCTGACATCGGCTTCGTCGCGCGAGGGCATGCCCAGCGCACGAACGAAGATCTCGTAGGGTCGTGCCCACCACGGGTTGGCGAGCAGCAGCGGCGCGGACGTCGCGGTCGGTGGCGGCGGAGCGTGGAGAAGCGAGCGCGCCGGCGAGCGGTCGAGGGCCGCTGCGAGCCGCCGCCCCGCGAGATCGCTGGTCCAGCCGGTGATCCAGCAGAACAGTTCGTCGGATTCCAGCGCGCGCACGTTCTCCAGCACCCAGCCGAGGCGCGCAGCGTCCCCCAGCACGCCGCGAAGATCGTGGCGCTCGGCCAGTGCCGACAGCTGCGCGCGCGCCGCAGCCTCGTCGCGTTCCAGCTCGGCGAGCCGGTTCGCCACGTAAGCCGCGTTACGCAGCCGATCGGACTGCAACCAGTCGGGAAGCCGCCATGCGCCGCCCTTGTGCGCGATCGCCTGCTGCGCCAGCTGCTCGATGTCCGCGGGTGTGCCGAGGACCAGCGCATGCACCCGTCCGTCAGCCACGAAGCGGCGGAGCAGCAGCCCCGGGGCTGCAGCCGCTTCGCCGCCCGGGGCGAACTCGAACAGCCTCGCCTCGAGGACGGGGCCGGCGGCGGCCATCTGCGCGAGGTCGAGGCGACTTGCGGCCAGGGCGTCGAGAAGACGCCCGACGCGAACGAGATCGCTGCGCTCGGCGTCACCGCGCTGCAGCCGCCCGATCAGGGGTTCCGCGTCCTGCGCCCAGCCGCGCAGCTTCGCGAGACCGCGCTCGAGCGTTTGCGCCGGAGGCTCCGGGAACGCGGCCGCCTGCCAGCCGCCGGTCGGCCAGTAGTCGTGATAGCGCAGGGCAAGCTCCGAGAACTGCTGCAACGGAACGCGCACGTCGGTGAGGGCGGCGGGAAGCGCCGCGGCGGGCCGCGCCTCGAGCTCGATCGCGCCGGTGCCCGCAAGGGCCTCCAGCGCGAGGGTCGCATCGTCGCGTGCGACCAGCAACTCGAACCAGCGCGCGGGTCGGGGACGGATCATGCAGCCAGCGGAAGCTGCGCAAAGACGACCCTGCGCAGGATTTCACCGCGCAGGCGCTCGAACTCCAGCGCGGACAGGGCGAGGAAGATGAACGCCACGGCCGGATCGAGGGTCGCGCGCCGGTACATCGACATCAGGCGGGCGTGGAGCCGTCGCCGTGCAGCCCGCGTGTCGACCTGTCCCGTATCGCGCCACGCTTCGATGTGCCCGTCGATCAGCCGCACGAACTCCGCGAGCGGCGCGCTGCGGCGATGCCCGTCCGGCAGGCGCCGCATCCAGCCGTCGCGCCAGGTCGCGCCGGGGCGCTCCGGATCGAGCTCGCCCGTGGCGAGGAACGCGTCGATCGCCTTGCGGCGCGGCGGGTCGCCGTCGACGAGCCAGGCCGGTGCCGCGCCGCCGCGCGCCAGGTGCTGCAGCAGCGGCAGGTCGGCGAGCACGCCGCACCACTCGATCGAAGCCCGCCATGGCGCCGGCATCCATGCGGCGATCGCGGCCACGCGTTCGCGCAGATGCGTACGCATCGCGCGCTCGACGGCATGGGCATCGGCATCGGGTCCGATCCGCGCAAGCCAGGCCGCCAGCGGCGATGCCCGCGCGGCGTCGAGCATCGCACCGAGCTCGCGCAGGGTCTCGATGCGCCCCCATGCGGCCTCGTCGGGTCGGTTGCCGAAGCGCGCCGACAGGCGCGCATGCGCGTACTCGAGACTCCCGGCCTCGATCACGAGGCGCCCCCGGTCATCGACGCGGCAAGCGCCCCCACCGCCTGCTCGACGCTCGTCGCGTCGCCAGGGGTCGAGACTTCCGCAGCGTCGAGCGCGGCGGCCTGCGCGTCCAGCGACGCGACCTCCGATGCCGTCCTGGCGCCGAATGCCGCACGCAGCGCCGCGATGCGGCGATCGGCGGTCAGCGCAATGCGCCGGGCCCGCTCGCGAGCCTCCTCCGCAATGGCGCCCGCCGCGCTGCGTGCGCCGGCGACGGCCTCGCGCGCTGCGGCTTCTGCCTGCAGCACGTGCATGATCGCGGTCTCCACCGCGTCGTCGGCCAACTGCGTCGGGTTGTCTGGCGCCACCGGATGGCTCCGATTGCCTCGCATGGTGACATGAAAGACGCCGGGATTGCCACCCGCCCCGGGTGCTCCCCGCGCGGGACACTCACTCGAAGCGCATGAAGCCCTCGGCGATCGCGTCACTCCCGTGGCGCCCGATCAGGGCGTCGATCTCGGCAATGAGCGTCTGATCCTGGTCGGGGTCGATGATGCCGTCCCCGGCGAGTCTCGCGATGAGGCCGGCCGTCATCGCGTCGCGCACCATGCCCAGCGTGGGTTGGTGCTTGATGCGCGACTCCTCGATCGCGACCTCGATGACCCGCGAAAGCTGCTCGCTCGCCTTGGTGGCGACGAAGTCGATCGCCGGTGCATCGCCGCCGAATTCGTCGACCAGGTCGTCGATCTCGGCCAGCAGCGAAGCCCGCTGCTGCGGATGCAGGGTCTCCTCCCGCCGGTCGGCAGCGCTCGACCGCGCACGCACCACGGATCGGACATCCTCGAGGGTCGGCGGCGCCTCGCGGTCCGGGTCGTCGACCATGGTCTCCATCAGTGCGGACAGTTCGCTGCTGACGCGCGTCGCGGCGTCGGTCGAGGGTTTCATCGCGGGCTCCTCGCAATCAGGGTTCGACGCCCAAAATAGCGCCGGGCACGCAGCCTGGGTTTGCGCTAGCTCAAGCCCGCCGAAGAATGAAGCCTGCCGATGCTCGCCACCACTGCGGCAACCTCCTCGTCCGGCAGCGGCGGTCGGCAGCGCTGCCGGTTCCACGCGAGCAGCAGCTCGAGCACGACCTCCTCGTCCACGCCGTGCCAGAGCAGGCGGCCGGCGAGCGATGCCAGGCTCGCATTGCGCTGGCCTTCGGGCACGCCCGCGCGCACCAGGTCGCGCCAGTGGCGCCGGGTATGTCGCGCACGCAGCGCGGGTGCGCCGATCCACGCGGGCGCTGGCGCGAGCGGGCATTCCCCGGGGCCCTGCGCAGCGACCCACGCATAGCGTCTGCCGCTCGCATGTACCGACGGCGGCGCGACGACGCAACCACCGTCGGCGCGAAGGTCGATTCCCGGCGCGACGCCGACGCGGTTGGTCACCGTGCCGCCCGGATGCGCGAAATAGAGATGGCGCCCGCCACCGCCGGTCGCGGCCTCGACGCTGCGGGGCAGCGGCCCGAAGGCGCGCTCGAGCTCGCGCAGGCTGCGCTCCCCGCCGTGCCGCGGATCGACATCGACGACGACCAGGCCCGAGACCCGGCCGCAGACGATGCCGATGTTGGCGTCGGGCCAGCGCCGGAACCACTGATCGACCTCCGCCTGCGCCGGCAGGCGATGCTGAAATTCCGTCCAGGCAACCCGCGGGCGCTTGCCGCGGGATTCGACGGGAATGACCGACCAGCCGCGCGCAAGGTAGGCGCGGGCGGCGGCATGGATCTCGTCTGCGGGTCGCGGATCTGGCACCATCGGACGCAATCTTCGCATGCATCATCCCCAGCCCATGCTCGCGATCGACGGCGCCTACGGCGAGGGCGGCGGGCAGCTGTTGCGCACCGCGGTGGCGCTGGCCGCCGTCACCGGGCGGAGCATCGCCATCGACAACATCCGGGCACGACGACCGCAGCCGGGGCTCGCGCCACAGCATCGGACGGCGATCGCCGCCGTCGCCGCGCTGTGCGCTGCGCAGGTCGGCGGCCTCGCACCGGGGGCGCGCTCGCTGACCTTCGTGCCGGGGCGCATGACGGGCGGCAGCCATCGCTTCGACATCGGCACCGCGGGCAGCGTCACCCTGGTGCTGCATGCGCTGCTGCCGGTGCTGGTGGCCTGCGGCGAGCCCGCCGAGGTCACCCTGCGCGGCGGCACCGACATCCGCGCCGCGCCGCCCGTCGACTACTTCATCCACGTGACGCTTCCCCTGCTCGCGCGGATCGGCATCGACGCCAGGCTCACGATTCACCGGCGTGGATATTTCCCGCGCGGCGGCGGCGAAGTCACGCTGACGCTCGCGCGCCCGGCGCTGCGCGCACGGGAATTTCCCGATCCGGGTGCGCCGATTCGCATCTGCGGGCTCGCGCAGGTCGCGGGCATCGATCCCGACATCGCCCGCCGCATGCGCGACGCGTTTGCCTGCGCCCTCGCTGCCGACCCCGGTCCTGCGGCATCGGTCACGTCGCAGATCGACATGGCCGTGCTGGGGGCCGGGGACGCAGAGGGATCGGGGGGCGCGATCGTCGCCTGGGCAATGACCGAGCACGCGCTGCTGGGGGCCGGACGCGTCGCGCAGCGCGGCGTGCGCGCGGAGGTCCTCGGCAGCGAGGTCGCGTCGGAACTGGCGCAAGACCTCCGCGCCGGCGTCAGCCTCGACGTGCATGCAGCCGACCAGCTGCCGGTCTACCTGGCGCTGGCGGGCGGCGGCGCCTTTTCGACGCGCGAGCTCACGAGCCACGCGCGCACGGCGATGTGGCTGATCGGGCAGTTCCTGCCGGTGCGCTTCGCGTGCACGCCACAGGGCCCGCGCGTCCGCGTGCGCGTGCAGCCGGCGACCGCTACCCAACGATGATTCCCATCCAGGACCTGCTGCATCGCATCCGCTGGGACCCGGCCTTCGGGCGGGGGCATTTCGAGGTCGGCTACTGGGACCGGATCGAGCGACGGGAGCTGCGCGCCCCGCTCGACCGCGACGCGCTCCCCGGCGGCGAGCACTTCTTCTTCACTGCCGTGACGCCCGACGGCGACGTGCACACGATCCCGTTGCACCGGATCAGGACCGTGTACCGCGACGGCGTGCCGATCTGGCAACGCTAGCAGCGCCCCTTCCGGCGCATTGAACGAACCGTGGAACGCCCGCTGCCGCGCAGGCCGGGACCGACCCGCCGGGTCCGGACGTGCTCAGACCAGCGGCGGCTGCAGCTTCTCGGCGGCGAATGCGCGTTGCACGGCCGGGCGCGCGAGCACCCGCTGCAGGTAGGGGCCCAGATGCGGCAGGCTGCGCGCCGGACGCGAGAATCCGCGCGTCCAGCGGCAAAGCATCAGGACGAAAGGATCGACCGCACGATAGGTCGCGCCGAGGAGCCACGGCTGGCCGTGCGACGCCAGTTGGGCGTCGAGCTGGTCGAGCATGCCGCCGACCCGCGCCTCCGCGTGCTTCCTGATCTGCGCCGCGCCGTCGGCGTTGCCCTCGTCGACATACCGGCCCCCGTAGAAGTAGAGCATCATCGTGGCCTGCAGGGTATTGGTCGACCACACCAGCCATTTGTAGAAATGCGCGCGCTCGGCCGTGCCCAGCGGCGGTGCGAGCCCGGAATCGGGATGCGTGTCGGCGAGGTGCAGGCAGATCGCGGCGGTCTCGTAGAGCACGATATTGTCGTCGACCAGCACCGGAATCTGGCCGTTGGGATTGAGCCTCAGGTATTCCGGCGACTTGTGGGCGGCATTCGCCCGGTCCACCAGCTCGAGCTCGAAAGGCACGCCGAGCTCCTCGAGCACCATGTGCGGCGTGAGGCTCGCGTTGCCGGGGAAGTAGTAGAGCTTGATCATGACGGATATCGAAGTTGGATGATCGTCGTCGGAGGCCGGGCATTCGCTCCCTCGCAGCGGTCCGGGCCGAGGCGTAGGCGCCCGCTCGATGACGCAACCGGATGATACCGCCGCCGCGCCCTTTTCCGGGCAGCGCCGCGCAGCGCGGCGCCGGCGAAGGCCCGCGGCTGCGCTCGACTTCGGCGTGCGGAGCCGCTATGTTCGATCCCGCGCCGCGAACGACCCGCCGCATCGCCGAAAGGACACGCCCATGACCGCCTCGCTCACCGGATCTGCGCCGACCGTCGTTGCCGTGCGCCCCGATCGCGAAATCCTCACGCGGCAGCGGCTGCCGTATTTCGTGGGCATTTCGGGCGAGACCACCGGCAGCCGCGGACTGTCGATGCATATGGTCGTCATCCCCCCCGGCGGGGTCGCCGCCCCGCACCGGCACCGAGGGTACGAGACCGCCATCTACGTCCTCGAAGGCCGGGTCGAGACGCGCTACGGTCCGGGACTGCGCGAGCGCATCGTGAGCGCCGCAGGAGAGTTCCTGTTCATACCGCCCGGCGTCGCGCACCAGGCATTCAACCTGAGCGACAGCGAGCCGGCGCGCGCGATCGTCGCCCGCAACGATCCGGCAGAGCAGGAGAACGTCGTCCCCTACGACCCGGCCGAGGACGCCTGACCGTACGAACGGTCATGTACCGCTGAAGGACCCGGGCCGGTAGGCGATGGCGACGGGGCGCGTCGGCGCGAGCATCAGCCAGCTCCCCAGCAGGGCGTCGAGCGAAGCGGGCTCAAACCGGTTGAGCCCCTTGTTCGGATAGTTGGTGAGCTCCCCGAAGACGATGCGGCCGGCGATTTCATAGAAATCGACGCGCAGGAAGTCGATGCCGGCGGCGAGCGTCCGCGCGGCGTCGATCATCCGGGGGAGCGTGACCGGCGCTGCGACCGGCGCACCCGGCGCTGCCGCGACGGTGCCCTCGATCGGGCGCCACTGCGGGTCGTAGAGCACCTGCGTGTGATGCCCGTAGCGGTCGCGGTCGACCTGGATCAGGCGGACCTCCCCATCGAATGCGAACAGCTTGAAGTCGGCCGGCAATCCGCCACCATCGTCGCGCAGCAGCTCTTCGATGTAGACGGCCCGGCGCACGTCGCGATAGGCCCACTCGCGGCCCACGATGGTGAAATCCGTTGCGAGCCATCGCGCCGCGAGCCGAA
>JBLMVY010000304.1:0-5504 GCA_050256935.1 Candidatus Levyibacteriota bacterium
AATGCGCCGATGTCCATGAAAGGCGTCCGGCCGGCGACGAGATCGGCGACGATCTCGCCGGTGGGTGCCGCGGCGGTGAGGCCGACATGGCCATGGCCGAAGGCGAAGTATGCATTGGGAATCCGCGACGCGCGCCCGACGACGGGCAGCGAATCGGGCAGCGACGGTCGATGGCCCATCCAGCGCTCGACGTTGCCGTGGCGCAGGCCCGGCAGCAGCGCTCGCGCCTTGCCGAGCATCGCGTCGGCGCGGCGGTGATCGGGCGGCGCAGCGAGCCCGGCGAACTCGACGGTACCGGCGATGCGCAGGCCGCCTTCCATCGGCGTGACGAAATACTTGTCCTCGCCGGACGCGATCGGGATGCGCGGCGTCACGCTCGGCGACGCCAGCATGACGTGATAGCCGCGCTCGGTCTCCAGCGGAACGTCATGTCCGAGCTGCGAGGCCAGCGCCTCCGCGTGCGCGCCCGCCGCGACGACGACCGCATCGACGTCGACCGGGTCGCCGTCGGTCAGCACCCGCACGACGCGGCCGTCGACGAGATCGAAGCCGCGCGCGGGCCGGGCGACGAAGCGGGCGCCCCCGGCGCGCAGCCGCTGCGCGAGGGCCCGCGACAGGCGCAGCGGATTCGGGCAATGGCCCTGCTCGGGCAGCACGACGAGATGGCTGAGCTGCGGCGACAGCGCGGGATCGAACTCGCGGATCGCCCCGCCGGTCAGGATCTCGATCGCAACGCCGTGGCGCCGCCGCAGCTCGCGGCCCAGCGCATCGGCGCGAAACCCCGCCTCGCTGCGGTAGGTGAACGCATAGCCGCGCTGGACGATCAGCTCGGGAACCCCGGCCCGCTCGGCGAGCGGACGCCACTTGTCGAGGGTCACGGTCAGCAGCCGGTGCAGCGCATCCGCGCTGCGCTCGACGCGCGTTGGCGCGGTCGATCGCTGGAATCGCCACAGCCACGGCACGAGCCTCGGCAGGTAGGAGAGCCGGATGTGCAGGGGGCCGGAAGGATCGGCGAGCCAGCCGGGAACCTTCTTCCAGAGTCCGGGCAGGCCGAGCGGCACGCAGGAGGCGCGGCTGAAGCAGCCGGCGTTGCCCAGCGAGCAGTACTCGCCGGGCGGGCGCGGGTCGATCAGCGTGACCGCGTGGCCCCGGATCTGCAGATGGCTCGCACAGGCCAGGCCGACCACGCCCGCGCCGATGACCGACACGCGCTTGTTCACTCGCGGATCCTGCCGTTTCGACCAGGCGGGCCATTGTAGCGAAGCCGATGGTCGCTGCGCCGCGCGCGGCAGCCGTGGCATCATGGCTTCCCCGATCGACAGAGGGTCTGCAATGAAGGTGGCCGCTGCAAAGGCGCTCGCGTCGCTTGTCACGTCGGCGCTCGCGGCGCTGGCATTCGCCGTCGGACCTGCGTCGGCGGCCGACATGGCGAAGGTGCTGCACATCGCCCTGCCCAGGGCCGAGACCGGTTTCGATCCGGCGCAGGCGAGCGAGATCTACTCGGGCGCGGTGATCGCGGCGATCATGGAGCCGCTGCTCAACTTCGACTACCTCGCGCGCCCGGTGAAGGTCGTGCCGCTGACGGTCGAGGCGCTCCCCGCGGTCGAGGACGCAGGCAGGCGCTACACGTTCAAGCTGCGCAGGGGGATCTACTTCGCGGCCGATCCGGCGTTCAAGGGCAAGCGGCGCGAGCTGACCGCGGCCGACTACGTCTACGCAATCGAGCGCCTGGTCGATCCGAAGAACCGGTCGCCCAACGCGTTCTACGTCGAAGGCAAGATCGCCGGGCTCGACGCGGCCGCCGCCAGGGCGAAGCAGACCGGCAGCTTCGATTACGGCGCGCCGATCGCCGGATTGCAGGCCGTCGATCGCTACACGCTGCGCATCACCCTGACGCACAGCGACTACACGTTCCCGCAGGTCCTCGCGCTGCCCGCGCTGTCGGCGGTGGCCCGCGAGGTCGTCGATTTCTACGGCAGCGACATCGCGGCGCATCCGGTCGGAACCGGGCCCTTCATGCTGAAGAAGTGGATCCCCGCGTCGAAGATCACGCTGGTCGCGAATCCGGGCTTCCGCGGCGAAGTCTGGGACTACACGCCGGGCGACGATCCATTGGACAAGGCCTTCGCCGCGCGGATGCGCGGCAAGAAGATGCCTCAGGTCGGCGAGGTCGACATCAGCGTGATGGAGGAGGCGCAGGCGCGCTGGCTCGCCTTCCAGCGTGGCGAGCTCGACATCCTGAACCTTCCCAGCGACTTCGCGCCCATCGCGCTGCCCGACGGCAAGCTCGCGAAGAATCTCGCCGACAAGGGCGTCTACCTGTCGCGGATCCTGCTGCCGGCGATCAGCTACACGGCCTTCAACATGCGCGATCCGGTGATCGGCGGCTACTCGAAGGAGAAGATCGCGCTGCGGCGCGCGATCGTGATGGCCTACGACACCGATGCCGAGATCCGCGTGCTGCGCCAGGGACAGGCCGCGCCGCTGCAGATGGTGATTCCGCCGGGGGTGGCCGGCTACGACCCCGGCTATCGCCGCACGATCCGGCACGATCCCGAAGGCGCCAACGAGCTCCTCGACAGGCTCGGCTACCGGAAGGGCGCCGACGGCTGGCGCCGGCTGCCCGACGGCAAGCCGCTGACGCTGACGCTGTCGAGCCAGACCGACGCGACCGCGCGCGAATACGATGCGCTGTGGAAGCGGGCGATGGATTCGATCGGCATCCATCTGACCGTCGACAAGGGGCGCTTCAACGACCAGATCAAGGCGGCGATCGCCTGCCGCCACCAGATGTGGTCCTACGGCTGGATCGCCGACTATCCGGACGGCGACAACTTCATGCAGCTGCTCTACGGTGGCAACATCGGCCAGAGCAACGTCGCCTGCTACAAGTCGCCGACCTACGATGCGCTCTACGAGCGCTCGCGCCAGCTCCCCGACTCGCCGGACCGGACCAAGCTCTACGAGCAGATGAACCGCCAGTTCGAGATCGATTCGCCGTGGCGGCTGGGTGTCGCGACCTACCAGAACAGCCTGGTGCAGCGGCGCATCATCGGCTACAAGGCGCATCCGGTGATGCTCGCCGACTGGCGCTACGTCGACATCGACACCAAGGCGCGCTGAGACGCCGGCCGCAAGGCCCGGGCCAAGGCCCGGTCCGGAGCACGCGAATATTCCGGCCTCCGCCCGGCGGGCGGGCGCCGCCGCCTGGCCCGGGCTGGGGCAGAATCGCATATCGATGTATTTTCCGGGTGCAGGACGATGAACGAGGCCGGCTACCTTCGGCAACCGACGATTGCGGGCGACACGATCGCCTTTGTCTGCGACGACGACCTCTGGTGCGCGGGCGCGTCGGGCGGCGTCGCGCGCCGCCTGACCGCAGGCCTCGGCGAGCCGTCGACGCCCGCGCTGTCCCCCGACGGGCGCTGGATCGCGTTCGTCGGTCGCGACGAGCAGAACCCCGAGGTGTACCTGATGCCCGCCGAAGGCGGCCCGCCGCGGCGCATGACCTGGCTGGGCCCCGATGTCATGGTGCGCGGATGGACGCCGGAAGGCCGCATCCTGTTCGTCACCACCTGGGGACAGCCGTTCTTCCGCAACTACCGCGCATTCACGCTGGGGATCGACGGCGGCATGCCGGAGTTGATCCCCCTCGGCCAGGTGAACCACCTCGCGTTCGGACCGGGCGACGCGCGGGTGATCGGCCGCAACACCGCGGACCCGGCGCGCTGGAAGCGCTATCGCGGCGGCACGGCGGGGCACCTGTGGTGCGATGCCACGGGCAGCGGCACGTTCCGGAGGATGACCGAGCTTCGCGGCAACATCACGAGCCCGATGTGGATCGGCGAGCGCATCTACTACCTGTCCGACGTCGACGGCGTGGGCAACCTGCACTCGTGCCGCGCCGACGGATCCGACCTGCGCCGGCACACCGACCACGGCGACCATTACGCAAGGCATGCGCAGACCGACGGCAGGCGCATCGTCTACCAGTGCGCAGGAGAGATCTGGGTGTTCGACCCCGCCACCGACGCGACGGCGCGGGTTCCCATCGACGTACCGTCGCCGCGCACCCAGGCAGCGCGCAAGTTCGTCGCGGCCGCCGACAATCTCGCCGGGTTCCAGGTGCATCCCGAGGGCCACAGCCTCGCGCTCGAAGCGCGCGGCAAGCTCTACAGCTTCGCCCTGTGGGAAGGCGCGGTGCGCCAGCACGGGATCGCCGATGGCGTGCGCTACCGGCACGGCCAGTGGCTGGCCGACGGGGCGACGATGATCGCGATTTGCGACGAGTCGGGCGAGGAGCGCCTGGTGATCGTCGGCGACGGCGCGTCGACGACGATGCCCTGGGACATCGGCCGCGTGCTGACCCTGCGGGCGGCGCCGGTGGGCCGGCGAATCGCGCTGACGAATCACCGGCACGAGGTGATGATCGCCGATCTCGACACCAACGCCTTCGCGGTCGTCGACCGCAGCGATGCCGGCCGCAGCGAGGATCTCGCCTGGTCGCCCGACGGCCAGTGGCTGGCGTACACGCACTGGATCAACCAGCGGCGCTGCGCGATCAAGCTGCACGACGTGGCGAACAACGCCGGCACCCTGGTCACCCAGCCCGATTTCCGCGATTACTGCCCGGCCTTCGACCCCGCCGGCAAGTACCTGTATTTCCTGTCGGTGCGCACCTTCGATCCGGTGTACGACGCCGTCCAGTTCGAGCTTTCATTCCCCAGGGCCGCACGCCCCTACCTGATCGCGCTCGCCGCCGATGCGGGTCCTCCGTTCGAGCCCGCGCCGCGCGGGCTCGCGCAGGACGAGCGCAAGGGCGCCGCGGGCAAGGCCGAGGAGGGCACCAGGCCGCCGCTGCGCATCGACATCGACGGCATCGATCGTCGCATCGCGGCGTTCCCGGTGCCCGAGGGACGCTACGGCCAGATCGCCGGGGTCGCCAGCGGCAAGGTCGTGTGGTCGCTGATGCCGATCGCGGGCGCGCATGGCCGCGGCGGGCACAAGGACTCGCCCGGACGCCTCGAGGTCTTCGACTTCGACACCGCGAAGCGCGAGACCCTCGCCGACCGGGTCGACGATTTCGTCGTGGCCAACGACCGGGCGACGCTCATCCTGCGCGATGGCAAGCGGCTGCGCGCGCTGCGCGCCGACCGCATGCCCGACGCGCGCGAGCGCGGCGGCGCCCAGGCGGAGGAACCATCGCGCAAGACCGGCTACATCGACCTGCGGCGGGTCCGGGTGTCGGTGGATCCGCGACTCGAGTGGAAGCAGATGCTGCGCGAGATCTGGCGCCTGCAGCGCGACCAGTTCTGGGTCGAGGACATGTCGGGCGTGGACTGGGATGCGATGTACCGGCGCTACGAGGCGCTGCTGCCGCGCGTCGCGACCCGCAGCGAGCTCTCCGACCTGATCTGGGAGATGCAGGGCGAGCTCGGGACCTCGCACGCCTACGAGACCGGCGGCGACTACCGGCGCCCGCCGGCGGTGGCGCTGGGCCACCT